>JAFXFT010000076.1 GCA_017513385.1 Oscillospiraceae bacterium
CCCTACTACTATAAGACCTCCGCTGCAGACCATGCCAAGCTGGAAACGCTTACAAGTGTGGACACTGAACTGGAGGTTTGCCTGCTCGGTTACAGAAGAACGTAACTTGCAAAGGAACAAATTATAATGTATAATAATTAACTGCGTGAAATGGAATGAAGAGAGATTATGACTAAAAAACACGAAATAGATATGAGCACCGGCTCATTGCTGCCCAAACTCATTAAGTATACGATTCCGGTAATGCTTTCAGGTCTGCTGCAGCTGCTGTTCAACGCAGCTGACCTTGTGGTTGTAGGAAGATTTGCCAGCAGCGATGCACTGGCGCAGGTGGGTGCTACAACTGCGATAATCCATCTTATCGTCAATCTGCTCATTGGACTTGCCACCGGCACAAACGTAATTATTGCACGTTATTTCGGCGCAAAGGATGCAAGGGGTATGAGCGAAACTGTTCACACCACAATGGTGCTGGCTATTATTGGCGGTTTGCTTATTGGATTTATCGGTACCGTATTTGCCCGCCCACTGCTCACAAAGATGGGCACTCCTCCGGAGATATTGGACGGTGCGGTGCTTTATATGCAGATAATTTTCATAGGTATGCCGGTTTCCGCCATATATAACTATGGCTCTGCCATACTGAGAGCTGTTGGCGATACAAAACGTCCCTTGTATTTCCTCGCGGCAGCCGGAGCACTGAATGTGGGACTCAACCTGTTTTTCGTAATAGTCTGCCACATGGCTGTTGCCGGTGTTGCTCTCGCAACAACTCTGTCTCAGGTGCTCTCCATGATACTTACCGTGCGCTGCCTCATGAAGAGTGACGGCATTTATCGTCTGGAGCTTAAAAAGCTGCGTATATATAAGGATAAGCTGATGCAGCTGCTTCACCTTGGCATTCCGGCAGGTCTGCAGGGTTGCGTATTCTCCTTCTCGAATGTTATTATCCAGTCCTCTATAAACACCTTCGGTGCTGCGGTTATTTCCGGCAATACCGCCGCGGCCAGCATTGATGGCTTCATGTTCTGCGCGGTCGACTCCTTTAACCAGACCGCTACCTCTGCTATAAGTCAGAACATGGGTGCAAGAGACTATAAGCGCTCGGAGAAGGTTGTGCGTTATTGTACGATCGTTACCAGCCTGCTGGGTATCGCGGTTTCCATGATAGCAATGATTCTGCGCGAGCCCCTTATCGGCATTTATGCCAGCGAGGCAGAGGTTATAGAGCATGGCGCATACCGCCTGTTGGTGCTTTGTCCGGTATATTTCACTGCCGGTCTTATGAACATGATGGGCGGCGTAAACCGCGGACTTGGTTACTCGCTTCTGCCTACCATAGTATCGCTTATCGGCGCATGCGCCTTCAGAATAATTTGGATATACACTGTTTTCGCGGCCGTACCCACACTGTTTATGCTGTATGTGTCCTATCCCATTACATGGGCGCTTACCGCAGCCGCCCACTATGTATGCTATTTTATCATCAGAAAGAAAGCATACGCTAAGAATGAAGCCATATACGGTCAGTAAAGATAGATGAAAGGATAGATTGAATGAGCAAAGTTATGACCCTCGAAGAAGCCGCCAAACTTGTAAAGGACGGCGACACCATATGGATAAACGCATTTGCCGGCTGTGCCTCGCCCATTGATCTCAACAAAGCAATTACCTACCGCTTCAGAGAGACCGGACACCCTAAGAATCTTTCTCTTTACAGCGCATTCAGCTTCAGTGATTGGAAAGAGGACAGTGATGTAGAAGGCTATATCTGCGAGGGCGCCGTTGACAGAGCCATTATCGGTTTCTTCGGCAGTCTTACCAGAACCTGCAAAGCCATAATGGAAAATAAAATCGAGGGCTATAATCTGCCCGGCGGAATTATGTCACATATGATCCGCGCTTCTGCCTGCGGTGCATCAACTCTGTTCTCCAAGATAGGTCTTAACCTTTTCGTTGATCCTCGGCTGGGTCGTCAGTATCAGCTCAACGAGCGCTCCAAGCTTGAGCTGGTCCATCTTGCTGAAGAGAAAGGCGAGCTTGGTCTGCTTTATGATATTCCCCGCGTGGATATTGCATTGCTCAAGGCAAGCTACGCCGATGAGCGCGGCAATATAACCTTTGAAAACGAGTGCGCCTCTATCGACGCGCTCAGCGTGGCTCAGGCAACCCACCGCAACGGCGGTAAGGTAATAGTGCAGGTAGCCCGCATTGTAAATAATCATATGCTTCCCAGAACGGTCAACGTACCCGCAGCGCTGGTTGACGCGGTGGTAGTCTGCCCCCATCAGCAGCAGCTGACCAACCTTGACGGTTTTTACGATTATATCTGCGGCAAGTATGTGCCCACGGGCAATATCCTCAAGGCTTGTAAGGCAGAAATAAGCGAGGTGATCGGAGCCACCTCCAAGCGTAATCAGCTCCACAAGGCGATTGCAGCCCGTGCGGTGCATGAGATAGAGAAGGATCAGATCGTAAATATCGGTATCGGTATTCCCGAAATGGTCGCAGCGGAGGTTCTCGAGCGAAATATGCTGGAGGACGTGCATCTGAGTGTTGAGTCCGGTCATACCGGTGGTCTGCCCCTTGGCGGTCAGGCTTTCGGTGTTGCAATCGGACCCGACTCCATGA
>JAFXFT010000077.1 GCA_017513385.1 Oscillospiraceae bacterium
TATAAGGCATCGGCCGGAATAGGCCATACACATAGCACCATGTACAAAAGCTTCAAGTTCCAGTTCGGGTGGAGTTTTATCGCGAAGCTCCTTGATTTCATCAAGGCTCATTTCTCTGCCCAATACAACTCTCTTTGCACCGAGTTTATAGTAAGTGTTAGCAGAAACATAGTTAACGCAGCTGGCCTGGGTGCTTACGTGCACAGGCAGTTCCGGTACGGTTTCGGCAGCAAGGGTAATAACACCAAGATCAGATACGATGATACCGTCTGCATGGATTGCGTGAAGGTCACGCAGATACTCCGGCAAAGGACCGAAATCGGAATTGCGGGCAAAAGCATTTACAGTAACATAAACCTTTTTGCCGAGACCATGAGCGTATTCAATGGCAGATTTCAAATTCTCCATGGTAAATTCGGTAGGGGTTGCTCGAAGATGCATGAATGGACCGCCAAGATATACGGCATCAGCACCAAAATAAAAAGCTGTTTTCAGTTTTTCAAGGTCACCTGCCGGCGACAACAGTTCAAGTTCCATAGTTTTTTCTCCTACAGCAGCTCTCTGTAATACAATCCGTTGGTGCGCTTGTCGTCAAACTCTGCACAGTCACGGAACATCATATACACACTGCGGCAGCGCTCTCTGCTCTCGACAGTGTAATACAGCGTTGCAAAGTCCATACCGTTCAACTGCTTGTCACCGATATACAATGGCAGAGAGTTGAGCAGTGTGGAATATTTTTTATTACAGCAAAGCACGGTGAATTCCGTACCTGTACGGTCTTTAATCTTTTCACGGCCTGAGCAGCCCTTGCAGCCGTTCTTTGTACGAACAGGACAGCTTCTGAAAAGCATCAGGGGTAAATAGCCGTATGCAATTATACCGACACTGTTACCTTCTATGTACGGTATGCTTTTCATAGCGTTTTCAAAAGAAACAGTGGTATCGTTTACATCTAAATGTGCCAATTCATTGGCGCACTTAGAGTTTAACACGTTTAAAGTAGCGCCGCCGAATATTTTCAACCCGGCCTTACGAAGTATGGCTATATCCCCTATTGTTCCTGCGCAGCCGTTTTCAAGGCCCGCAGATTTCAGCTGAATAAGTCTCTCGGCTATTTTAACACCATCGCCCTCGGGGATATATCTTGGCAGTTCTGCGATTAGCTTTGAGCCGAAGCGATTAATGAGTTCTTCCGTTATTTCGGCGTATGGCAGATAGATAAATTCAGCAGTGTCTGCCTCATTGAAAATCTGCTCTGCCCTCTCAAAACGTAGTCTAAGCTGGGGTATAGTAGTTCTTTTGTTTTTTGCCTCAACCTTGAACTCACCAATTATGGGCTTAGGGATAATTTCACTTCTTAACTGCAGCAGTGTATCGAGGGCCTCGCGTCGCAATGCGTTAAGCTTAGCGGGGGCAACATAGAGGTTATCGTCAATATCGGCTGAGATTCTATTAAGGTAGAAAGGAGTTCCGCCCATTTTCTCAAGACTTTTACGAACGCTGTCAATATCCATGCCCTTTGTTTTGGCAGGCTCAGGCATATCTCCGTATACATCGGTAGTATGTGTGCCGTCTGTTGCAGTAAGTTTTATCGCTGCATCTGCGCGAAGCTCAATCTTTACGTCGACAGGAACACTTTGGCGTTCATTACGATACAGGGATGCAATATCTCCCAAAACTGCCGCAGATGCCTGCACATCTTCTTTGGTACGAATACCGAACATATCAACAGTGCGTTTGCCGGTAATGTATCCGTCGGTAAAGCCGCTGCGTGAAAATACGGCTTTAAGATTTTCCATATCAGGCTTTTCGCCGTTTACAGCAGAGCGACATGCGGATACCGCTGCTGCTACATACTCAGGACGCTTCATGCGTCCTTCGATTTTAAGCGAGCTTATGCCTGCTGCTTCCAGCTCTCGCACATATTCAATTGCTGAAAGGTCTTTCAAGGAAAGAGCAAATTCTCTGCCTCCGGAAACGAAATTGAGTCTGCAAGGCTGTGCACAAAGACCTCTGTTTCCGCTTCGGCCGCCAAGCATTGCAGAAAGGTAACACTGTCCGGAAACACTCATGCAGAGTGCACCGTGTACAAATGCTTCAAGTTCGATGTCTACACGCTCATGAATGGAGCGGATTTCTTCAAGACTTACTTCTCGGGCAAGAACGGCTCGCTCAAAGCCGAGTTCCTTTGCCATTATTGCGCCTTCTGCATTGTGAATTGTCATTTGCGTCGAGGCATGCAGAGGCATGTCGGGGCAGTGTTCGCGGAACATTGCAGCAACAGCAAGATCCTGCACAATAACAGCATCAGCACCGCTGGCGGCTATGTTCTTTATTTCATCGAACAGTAGAGGCAGTTCTTTATCTGTGACAAGAGTATTGCAGGTTACATGCACCTTTACTTCCCTGCCGTGACAATAGCTTACGGCTCTTTTGAGGGCATCGGCATCGAAATTGGCGGCGTTACGGCGTGCATTAAAGCTACCGGTGCCGAGGTATACGGCATCAGCTCCCGCTCTAACAGCAGCAATAAGCTGTTCTTCGCCTCCGGCAGGGGCTAAAACTTCTATAGGCATAGTGGTTACTTTCTGACGAAGAGGATACCGAGGCAGTTGGGGCCGCAGTGATTGCTGACGGTGCAGCCGGCTTCGGTATGCAGAATTTCAGCAAACTGGCCAAGCTCTTCGACAAGCTCTCTAACAGCTGCTACGGTTTCGTCGGAACAAAGGCAGTGAGTTATGAAGATACGGGAATAATCGATATCATCACGACCGGTAAGACGATCCTTAACATAGTTTTTAATGGACTTTTCAAAGCTGCCGCGATACTTCTTGCCAACGCCCATTTTACCGTCCTTGACTTCGATACAGGGCTTGAGGGAAAGCACGTTTGCACCAAGAGCTACCAAAGCAGAGCAGCGACCGCCCTTATGCAGATACTTGAGAGTGTCAATAACAAAACTTGCTTCTACCTTAGAAGTCATTTCGCCAAGTCTTGCCTTTATTTCAGCGGGCTCAATACCCTGCTGCGCCATTTCGGCAGCGGCAAGAACGATAAGACCTCCGCCGGTGGAAAGGTTGCGGGAGTCAACAACATATACGTTGCCGACTTCGGCAGCTATGCAGGCATTCTGATAGCAAGCGGAAAAATCACTGCTTATGCTGATATGAATAACTGCGTCGTTATTTGCAAGTTCTTCTTTGAATACAGTTTCAAATTCCTCGATATTAAGTGCAGCAGTGTGGCAGATATTGCCGGTGGTATCAACATAATTAAAAATATCCTTGGGGACGATGTTTACACCATCAAGAAAATCCTCATCTTCAGCGTTAATTATGTGAAGAGGCATTGTACGAATGTCGTACTTTTCAAGCAGTTCCTTTGAAAGGTCGCAGGTGCTGTCAGCAGTAATTTTGATCTTCATATGTACGCTCCTTTATATCAGTTCAAGTGTTCATTTACAAATTCGTCAAGCTTTACGATGTACTCGCCTTCTCCGAACCAGGAGGCGGTGTATGCCATGCGGTTTGCGGCTTCATCAACGGTAAGCAGTGCCTTTTCTCCGTTAGCTGCAGTATACACCGCATAGGTTTCATTTTTATCAATAAAAGTATCGGCACCGCCGCATACAAAGAACTTTGGTACTTCCCTTGCGGACGCAGCCTTGGTGATTTCGATAGTGCTTATATCAAATCCCAGCTGGGTATTAATTGTATTACTGAGCAGCGTGCCGGTGAGGAATTCACCGAGTCCGAACTGGGCCTTCAACTGCTCAATTTTAAGACCATTGAGTGTAGCATATACGGAATCAGACACGATAAGGTCAATGCCGCAATCATAATCGGCTCTTGAGCCGATAAGCAAAGCGGCAGCAGCACCGGTTCCGCGACCGTGGAGCACGATTTTGCTGTCTTTGAGATTTTCGGCGGTAATTATATCATAAATATCATACTGTTCATATACACCGAAGGTTACAAGGGAGGCATCGTCACCCTTGGGACGCTCAAGGCTGGGGATTATAATATTGTAACCCTTTTCCCACCAGTAAGGGGCGAAAATAGCTGCGTCGTCAACCGTTTCGTTATAACCGTGAAGCAGGAATACCGTTGTATCGCTGCCGTTGTCATATACGGTATAGCTTATTTCGCTTTCGGCAAATTCTCCGAATACAGAAGCTACAGTGTCGCTGTTGCACTTCTTTTCAACACCGGTAACTCCTGCTTTCCATTCGCCTGCGAGACTGAGCATTTCATTATACTTTGCGGCATCTTCCTCTGAAAAGATATAATCCTCATCGTTTGCAAGCTGTTCATCAACACGATAACTGAGAAATCCTATTTCAAAAACCTGTTGGGCTGAATTATACTGACCCCAAAGGAGCATAAGTCCACCGACTATTACTGCAAGCACAAGGAAAATTACAAAGATTTTATTTTCCTTGCTGTCCCTATTTCCTACCATTATAATTCCTCCCATCAGCCAAGCGTTTTGCCGCTTTCATACTCAGCGCCGCTTTTGCTGAGGTCGTAAATCGTATTATCTCCTCTTTCGAGGGCAATCATACCGGTTCGAGCCATTTCCATGATGCCAAACTCAGAAAGCAGTTTCATTATTGCATCTGCCTTAGATGCATCGCCGGAAATTTGCAGCATAAGAGTATTTTTGCTCATGTCTACGATAGAGGCTCTGAATATATTGGCGATCTGAATGATTTCATCGCGGGCATCACGGGTCTCAGCCTTGACTTTTATGAGGAAAAACTCGCGATATATTGCATCTGTATCCGTTAGGCGCTGAACACTTATTACGGGAAGCAGCTTTGCAAGCTGGCTTTCCAGCAAAGTTGTCATTCTATCATTGCCTTTAAGAATTATGGTAATGCGAGAAACATTTGGATCGTTTGTAACGCCAACAGCCAAGCTTTCTATATTATAGCCCTTGCGGGTAAACAGTCGGGTTACCTGAGAAAGTACACCTGCTGTGTTTTCTACAAGCACAGACAGTGTCTGCTGCTGCATTTCATTTTTATTCTGCATCAGTATGTAA
>JAFXFT010000078.1 GCA_017513385.1 Oscillospiraceae bacterium
CTGAGGGGAGCAGCTTCCTCTTCGTCGAAGATGAGGAAGTAAACGGGCTCGCCGTACTCAAATACCTTGTCAGCTGCTCTTGCTTCCTTCTCGTTGAGCATAACGTCTTCGTCAGCCTCGTAGAGGAAGGGGCCGTCAAGATAGATGCCGTAGCCGCCTGCGCCGTTGGGGAGAAGCTCTGCAGCAGCAGAAGCGGTCTTGCCCTTTTCAATGGTAAAGGTGCCGGTGATGGTATCAAAGCCCTTTCTGGAAACTTCGTAATAGTAATCGCCTTCGGGAAGACCGGTGAGGGCGTTGGTTGCCTTGCCGTTGTAAACTTCGTTACCGTTTTCGCCGCCCTGCTTAACAACGAGGGTTGCGCTTGCGGGGGAGATAGTAAGTTCAACAGAACCAACATCAGTGCTATTGCCGGCAGCTACTCCGCCTGCACCGTTTTCGCCCTTAACGAGGGTGTAGCCAGTTTCAATCAGACTCGGATCAGGAGTGCTAGTGAAAGTACCACCACTGATGAAAGCTTTTCCAACAGAACTATATACCTCACCGTCAAAGGAACCTCCGCTAACAGATGCATCAATAGCAGCATTAGCAGCACTATTTCCATATACATACAGAGCCATATCGCTATATTCATTAGCAATAAACGTTCCACCGGTAACATCAAGAACGGCTGTATTTGCACTGCTATTGGCATTATGCATAATTACTCGTCCAGATATTTCACCGTCAGAAATATTCAAAGTGCCAACCTTGGTGGTGCTGTTGGCAAAAATACGTATAGCCTGCTTCTCGCTGGTGATAACTCCGCCTTCGATATTAACAGTCACATTGCCAAGACCGCCATTGGTTCTTCCATCGATAGCGTAAGAAATTTTATTTGCTGTAGTCAAATTCTCAATAGTGCCACCCTTTATAGTAAGAGTGGAACCCGGCTCAGAAGTTATAGTATTAGTTGCATATCCATTGTAAGTAGATTCATTATAAGTTTCCGCACCAGTATACTGATAGCTGATCTTACCCTCGCCAATTATGGTAAGGTCACCTTTGTTCAGTATCATCTCATGGTTTTTAGTAATATCAGATTCACGAACCATGCTTATGGTATGACCGTTAAGGTCCAGTTCAACAGTTACGCCAGCAGGAACAGTAATAGTGTTTGTTGCCGTAACATCGCCAGTCAGCTTTACAGTACCGCCTGCATTAAGTGCAGCCTGCAGTGCAGCCTCTGTGTTGACCGCCATCGATACAACTGCCATGCTGGCAATCATAGCGATGCTGAGAATAACGCTTAAAAACTTTTTCATTCTCGTTTCGTCTCCTTTTTCTTTCTTTCGTTCGCTTATTCCTTATGCATATTCATGCACAAGGACAGTATGTCCCACCGTGGTTATTCATCACAAAGTTTTTATGGCTAAAGGTCACTTTAGCCATAAAAGGGGTACCCCTTTTGCTTTGCAATGCCTATCCACGATACTACTTAGAATAATGATATCACACTTTTAAATTCCAAGGCAATATGCAACTATCACTAATAATTATTGCTTTATGCTGCAATTATCACAGCACCATGTTGGCAAACAGCACTATTATCGGTATTGCAATAACAGTTCTTTCCAAAAACAGCACAAAAAGCTTCCACAGGTTAAGCGGTATCTCGCTCTTGATGATGATAGCGCCGACCTCGGTAAGGTATATTATCTGCACCAGCGAAAGCACGCCGATTATAAACTTTGTCTTCACCGATTCGATTCCGCCAATGAGCAGCGCGGGGATAAACATATCGGTAAAGCCGACAAGCGTTGCAGGTGCTACCGCAAATGCCTCTTCAACGCCAAGCAGCTGCATATACATTCCCATCGGGTAAGAAATTATATCGAATACGGGGGTGTAGGTCGCGATTATCAGCGCAAGGGTTCCCCACGAAAGCACGATGGGTATAAGGTCGAACAGCATGCCCATTACAACTTCCATTCCACCCGAAACTACAGTCTTTGCGGTAAAGGTCTCGGCACGCTTGCAGCTAAGCTCCACCGCATGCGCCATCAGGCTCTTGTTGTCGGGTGTATCCTCTTCAAGGCGCTTGCCCACCTGCTCCTGATAGGTGTCGGGTATGGTGGAAATGGGGGGTATACGGCAAAGTATTACAGCCAGCACAACGCCTACAAGGCAGATGCAAAGATAAAACGCCGGGAAAAGGTTGGCAATGCCGATGGTGTCGGCAATAAGCAGGCAGAAAGGTATAGAAACCAGCGAGAAGTTGGTCATTATATAGCCTGCTTCGCGCTTGGTGTAATAGCCCTTCATATACTGCTCGCGGGTGAGTATTACCGCCGCGTTGGATGCGCCGAACCACGATGCGATAAGGTCTACAGATGCTCTGCCCGGCACCTTAAACAGCGGTCTTACTACCGGACGGAGAATCACGCCTAAAAATTCCATTATGCCGCAATCGGTAAGGAACGGCAGCAAAAAGCTGAAGCTGAGCACTATACATACCAGCGTGCAGCAAAGGTCCACCATGGTCGCGCCGGTATCGATGGAGGTTATGAATTCGGGGCCAAAGCCGAACACTACCATGCATGCCACTACTGCGCCAAGCACCTTGGATACAAGGTAGAAAGGCGTGGTGGAAAACGCCTTGGAAAAATAATGGTTTTTGCGTATCCAGTTGGGCTTGCAGAGGTAGTCATACACGCTCATGACGCTGCCGATGAGCACCAGTGTGCACAGAATGTAGACCAGACTTCCTCCAAACAGTCCCTTGAGAGAGTTCTTGCAGAACTCCAGCAGCGTGGTAAACGACTCGCCGTAAGGAATGGGCACAAGGAACATCAGCGCACCAAATGCCGAGCCTGCTATGAATTTAAACAGGTTTTTGGAATTTACGCTTGTTGATTGCATACTCTTCACTTCTCTTTTCTTAAAAATGGTATATAGAAAATCTTACAGATCTTCGACAACTTTTATCGCTTCAAAAACCATGTCCTCGGTCACAGGATAAGGAATGTGCACCATATCGGGTCCGTTAACAGTTTCGGTAAGCACTTTGCTTAAGGTCTCGCGGTCTGCCGCTACACCCATCTCCTTAAGGGTGGTGGGTATCTTGAGCCGAACAAGAAAATCCTTGAGTCGCTTGGCTTCCTGAAGGTCGCCGTCTACCGCAAGCTGCACCAAAACTCCGTAGGACACTACATTTCCGTGCAGCCAACGCTCTTCAAATCCGGGCAGCAGCACCAGTCCGTAGTAAACCGAATGAGCAATGGCACAGTTGTAATCATCCAGCACCATCAGCGATACCAGTCCCGTGCTGACTATGTTTGCAAGCACCGCCTGCTCCAGTGCAGCGCTGACATTGCCGGCTTCACAGTCGGTAAGCGCCTGCTCGCCGTATTCAAGCAGTGGCGCATAGCACATGTTGCTTATCTCTCTGCCCAGTGCGGAAGGATGTTCGAGTTTGTCCCCTCTGGCAGAAAAATGACACTCGAAGAATTT
The DNA here is from genome assembly GCA_017513385.1 of Oscillospiraceae bacterium. GTDB lineage: Bacteria > Bacillota > Clostridia > Oscillospirales > Oscillospiraceae > RGIG6375. Next base: position 3,490 of record JAFXFT010000078.1, read on the forward strand.
TCCTATAGTATCTCCCATTCCTGCCTGCAGGTACTTTGCAGGTGCCTGAGAGATAACTGTCAGATCGATAAAGCAGTGGTAAGCCGGGCGGTCGTAATAATAAAAGCTGTCAAAGATTCCGTCCTCGCGGTAAACC
>JAFXFT010000079.1 GCA_017513385.1 Oscillospiraceae bacterium
ACACATGATAACGGGAGCCTCGGCGCTTCCGGAGCAAACGATAGTACCCTTGAAGTCCTTGAGCTTCTCGGGGTCAAAGCCGATGTCAGCGGGGTTGCGGAAGCCAATGATGATGTGCTCCTTGCCAAGACCGCAGTTTTCATCAACGTCATGTACGGTATCCCAGTAACGTTCCTTCATGCTCAGGGACTTATCCAGAGCCTTGTCACGGTTACGGGTTCTTGCAAAGTAATGATCCTCGCGGTCCCAAATCTTATATCTGAGATCCTCAAGACCGTGCCATGCAAACCAGAAGTCGAACATCTCGGGAGTTACGCCGGGCATATCGGTGATGTTTGCGAGGGTTGCACCGCCGTCGGGCAGGTTGCAGTAGCCAAGCTCAACAGGCAGATAGCCGTCGTCAAAGAGCTTGTTAAGATCATAGGGATGCAGAGCCAGCTCGGGATCAACGGGCTGGTTGGCCTGAGCGTACTTTTCAGGAGCAGCCTGAGTCATTTCACGCTCATAGTACTTGAAGAGAGGAGACTTCTTCTCTTCTTCGGTGATTGGAACCAGACCGGTGAACAGCTCATAGGGAGAGATGAACCAATCGTCGGTGGGCAGCTCTTCGGTGGAGAGAACAATCTGACCGTCAACGAGCTTTGCATTGATCCACTTGAACCAGTTTTCGTTATCCATCTCGGGATAGTCCTCACGGAGGAACCAGCCACGGGATTCCTTACGCATGTCAGCTGCCTTGTAGTGCAGCTCAGCGGACATAACCATAGCCTCAGCCTCAAGGCACTCCATAACGCCGTGGAGATCCTTAGCGTACATATCGCCAACCATTGCCTTTGCCTTCTCAACATAGGTGAGGGCCTTGGCAATGCGGTCTGCGTGCATGATAACGGACTGCTCTACGGGAGCCATAGCCTGCTGTACAACAGCGATAACTTCCTTAGCGGTTACACCGGTTTCCTTAGCAAGAGGAGCCTCGATTCTTGCAACAGCCTTCTCAACCTGCTTGTCGCAGATTTCCTTGTACTCGCCGCAATCGGAAGCAGCCAGATCACGAGCTGCTACAAGACCGGCAAATACAGCGTTGAGGATACCGGAACCTCTGTTTCTTCCGGGAGGTGCGGGAACTGCGCCGGCAAGACCGGAACCGCAGTAGCTGCAGTCACCAACAGCGTAAAGGCCGTCGATGGTAGCTCTCATCTCGCGGGTAACCTTCATGGGAGACTGCTCACCGATGAGCATGGGGCATACTTCGAGAGTGGTGTCAACCTTAGCGCCGGTATCGTCATTGAGGTGACGGAACTTTGCACCGTAGGGACGCTCCCACAGGAGTTCGAGGTTGTGCTGAGGCTCATCGCCGAAGTCCAGGTGAACAGGACCGTTGCCGCTGGTGTTCTGGATATACCACTCGCGGATAGCCTTACTGCTGATGTCGGTCTCACGCTGCTGGCAGAAGTTCTTGGTTACGTGCTCGCCCTTTGCGTTATACATGTAGTTCTCGCCGAAAACTACTTCGTTGTGGCTCTTAACCTTAACCAGCTGAGCAAAGTTACCGAACTCAACGTTTCTGAGCTCAGCACCGGCTCTGAATGCTGCCATGTAGCCGTCGCCGCGGCCGCTGCTCCACATGGAGCCTACGCGGTAGTTCTGGCTGCCGGTAGCAAGGACGACCTTCTGGGCCTGAATGAGGGTAACAGTACCGTCAAGAACGCTGAATACTACAGCACCGCTGACGCTGTTGCCTTCGGTAAGAAGATCGGTGAAAACGGTCTTGTCCATGAAACGGACGCCCAGCTTCTCAGCAACCTTGCGAACCTTGAGAGTGATGTCAAGGTCAACACAGATCATGGAAGTGAAGGGGCCGGTGGGAATGACGTTGTAGCCGCCATCTTCTCTTTTGGGAATGTTAACGCCCCAACCATCCAGCTTTTCAAGCATTTCGGTGTTCATGGAAACGTACTTTGCCATAAGGGGCTGATCGGTGAAGAAAGCACCGATTGCATTGGTGTGGAAACCAACGAAAGCAACGGGATCGATGCGGTTCAGGTCAAAATACTGCAGAACGCCGCCGCCACGGTTAGCCTTACCGGAGTAACCGGCAAAGTTCTTCTCGACAACGAGAACGTCGATATCAGGGTTCTTCTCCTTGATCTCAGCAGCGCAGGTCAGACCACCGATACCGCCGCCGATAATAAGGGCATCACATTTAATCTTGTTATATTCCTTCATGTTCTTCACCTCACTTATACTGTTCGAAGGACTGCATAAGATGCTCGCTTGCGTAGTCAGGAACTACAACGATAGCTTCCTTCTTGCAAACGGACTGGCAGTAGAAGCAATGCTCACAATCTTCAACGTACTTGAAGATGGGCTTCTTGTTTTCGGCATCCCAGCGGATAACGTCTACGAAGCAGGACTTGTAGCACAGCTGGCAACCGACGCACTTTTCGGGATTGAACTCGATGCGATGATTAGTGTTTATCAAAATGTTTACCCCCCTGTAAAAATTTATGTTTTGCTTATAATATGCCTTACGGCAACTTATACCACGGGTTTCAGTTTGTGGCTTCGCGGTATGGCAAATAGCTATTCATCCACTTCCGCGTAGTCCAAATCATCGGGAGTACGGGCTCCCTCTTTTTCAAATACACCCTCTGCACCGCAATCGGGACAACATCCAAACCTCTCCCCTGCTACGGGAATCAAATCGGTGGCATATTTGAATTTTCTGCCGCAATCCGGGCAGTGGTAGTACATGAAGCAGACTCCCCAGCTCATTTATTCAGGCCGAGAATTTCACGTGCTTCAGCGGGGGTAGCTGCCTCGCCGCCGAATTCGCGTATTACGCGCACTGCGCGCTCAACGAACTGAGCATTGCTTTCGGCAAGCTGACCCTTACCATACATTACATTGTCTTCCATACCTACACGTATATGACCGCCCATAGCAACGGCGCCGTAGAGCATCTCCATTGCGGAGCGGCCTACACCGAAGCAGCTCCATGTAGAACCGGGGCACAGAGATTCCATTGTTTCCTTCATGAAAACAAGGTTCTTCATGCTGCCGGGAATACCGTTGGCGCAGCCCATGCAGAACTGGAAGTGCAGAGGTGCTTTAAGCACACCCTTCTTCAGATAATATGCAGCGTTGGCGATCATACCGGGGTCAAAAGCCTCGATTTCGGGCTTTACGCCCCACTCCTGCATATTCTTGCCCAGCTCCTCAAGGAACTGAGGGTGATTGAGGAACAGACTGGAATTCATCCAGTTCATGGAGCCGCAGTCATAGGATGCCATCTCGGGACGAAGCTCCTTAAGATGTGCCTGACGGGTCTCGTCAGTAGCATTCAAGTCGCCGGAGGTGGTCATATTGAGGATAATATCGCAATCGGGATAGCGCTCATGAAGAAGCTCTACCGTCTCACGGAACTTTGCTGCGTCCATAGTACCGTTACCCTCGTCGTCTCTCATATGGAGGTGAGCCACAGCTGCGCCGGCCTTCCAGCAGGCATATACATCGTCGGCTATCTCCGAGGGAGTCATTGGAACGTTAGGATTGTTTTCCTTTTTGGGCCACGCACCGGTGGTGGCCACAGTGATAATTGTTTTGTTTGCCATTTATACTCACCTTTCTTATTTGAGGGGGTGATGAGCGGGATCAATACCCATCAGCGGCTGACCCCGCCCATCACAGAAAAGAAAGAAAAGAATCACTTGTTGCGGTTGAACAGCTTCTGCATGTACTCGAGACCGCTGTCGCCATTGCCCTCGGGAGTGCCGTAGCCGGTACCACCGTAAGCATAAGTACGGTCGGGAACGCTCTTATCAATGAGATCCTCGTCGATTTCTGCTACGCAGCGAGCCATGGAACCGTCGCCCATGTACCAACGCAGGGGGAAGCAGTTGAAGCGGAAAGGAATACCTGCGGGAATCTTGTCCAGATCGCCGCCAAGGTTCTCAACACCAACGATACCGTGACCGAGCATCATCTTGTGGCAGGGCTCCCAAGTACCCCAGCAGCCGATAGCTTCCAGATCACCGAACTTCTTGTCATAAGCTTCCTGGCCGTGGATGCGGATATACTCGAACTTGTCGAACTCAGCAAGAGCTTCCTCTCCGAAGAGCTCCTTGTACTCGTCGATGATGGTCTTACCGGTTGCACCCAGCAGATCCATGCGGGTCATACCGTTAAGGCTCATTGCGGTGTGCATGGGATGGTCAAGAGCCTGGCTATCCATAGCAACGCACTTTACGCCGTACTTAACGAACCAGCGACCGGCTTCAACACCGGTACCTGCTGCGTAGTGATAGTATGCCTTGGAGTCGTCGAAGAGACGATGCATACCGGTGTTCAGGCAGAGAACCTTACCCTTGAGGGTGGTAGGATCTACGTTAACTGCTGCGCATGCTGCGTCAAGGTGCTTATCGGTGATGAGGCCCCAGGGCTCGATGTCGATCTTGAGAACGATAGCTTCACCGGTGTAAGCATCTACGGGCATCTCATGGGTGTAACGTGCACGGCGACCATCGAACTCATACTCCATAACGTGACGGGGAGCGTCACAGTGAGTACCGGTGTGCATGGTGCAGGTGATCTTCTGGGTCAGAACGCCGCCCTTTGCCATGGTGTGGGTATTATCGATAACGGGCTTATCGAAATAAGGCCAACGGGGAATCTCGGCGCTGAAAGGATGAGTGAGGTCAACAAATACTGTCTTTCCCATTTTTTATTTCCTCCTGAAATATGTTAATGATTTTTAGTCTTTATAAAGCATACCAACGAGATACTCATTGAGTTCTGCATTGGACTTAGCTATTTCTTCGGGTGTCCACTTGCGGAAGCCTTCGCCGCTCTTGAAGCCCAGCTTGCCTTCATCTCTCAGCTGCTTCAGCAAAGGAGAAGGCTTGTGAGAATCTTCAAGATCGCGGAGAATGTAGTCGTGGATATTGTAGGTCAGGTCAAGACCGACCATATCTGCATTTTCGATGGGACCAAGCTGAGGCAGGCGCAGACCAAAGCTATAACGAACAGCCTTATCTACAGTTTCTGCATCGGCGATGCCGTTTTCTACGATAGAAATTGCCTCACGCCAAAGAGCGTGCTGCATACGGTTGGCGATAAATCCGGGAACGTCCTTTTTGCACAGAACAGGTTCTTTGCCAACACCTGCCAGAACCTCCATAACGGTCTGTGCGGTCTCGTCGCTGGTAGCATCGGATTTGACAACCTCAACCAGCGGGATAAGGTGACCGGGATTCCAGAAGTGAGTGCCAACGAAACGCTCGCGATACTTAAGGTCGCGGCTTATTTCACTGGGGCTCATTACAGAAGTGTTAGTGCAGAAAATCGTATCGGGACGGCAGCGTTCTTCCAGCTTAGCGAAGGTCTGGCGCTTTACGTCCATGTCTTCAAATACGGCCTCGATGACAAAATCAGCAGACTTAATAAGCTCACTGTCAAGGTCAGTTGTGAAACCGATTCTGGACAGACGCTCGTCCAGCTCACCTTCCGCCAGCTTCAAGGAAGCGCAGTTGGAGCGTATACCACCGTGAACATCGGTTTCATAAAGGTCGTAAACGGTGATGTTATATGCCGGATTGGAAGAGAATACGAAGGCAATATTTTTGCCCATCATACCACCGCCGGCAATAAGTATATTCTTGATTTCCATGTTCGCGTCTTCCCTATCTGATTAAACTACCAGATAACCGCCGGAGCAGTCACAGTTTGCGCCGGTGATGAAATCGGAAGCTGCGGAGGACAGGAACAGAGCGTATCCAACGAAATCGTTAGGCTCAGCAAGGCGGCCAATGGGCTCACGTGCCAGGAAGTTCTTGTAAACAGCAGACTCGGGATCGAACATCCACTCGGTCAGCTCGCTGCGGAATACGGTGGGGCAAATGGAGTTGACGTTGATGCCATACTTTGCGGTAAGGTCGCAGGCAAGGCTGTTTACCATAAGGTCAGCGCCACCCTTGGAGGTGCAGTAACCGGTGTAGCCAGCCATACCGCGCTTGGAACGCTGAGAAGTAACGACGACCATCTTGCCGCCCTTACCCTGCTCTACCATCTGGTGAGCAACTGCCTTGCAAACAACGTAAACGCTCTTGCAGTCGGCATCCATAATGTACTGCCACTCTTCAACAGACTGGTCAAGAACATTAGCGGGCTTATTGTAGCCGTGGCAAACAGCGAGAAT
>JAFXFT010000080.1 GCA_017513385.1 Oscillospiraceae bacterium
AGAGAGAACCCATCATAACGACGCTGGCACCTGCGCCAAGAGCCTTTACGATGTCGCCGGAATACTTGATACCGCCATCTGCGATAATCGGAATACCGAACTCAGCAGCGGCTTCGGCAGCGTCAGCAACAGCGGTGATCTGGGGAACACCGATACCTGCGATAACACGGGTGGTACAGATGGAGCCGGGGCCAATACCAACCTTGACGCAGTCTGCGCCGGCCTTGATAAGGTCGCGGGTACCCTCAGCGGTAGCAACGTTACCGGCGATGAGCTGAACATCGGGGTACTTGGACTTGATCATGTCAATGCATCTGAGAACGTTCATAGAATGACCGTGAGCAGAGTCAAGGCCCAGAACGTCTACGCCAGCGTCGATAAGAGCGGCTGCTCTGTCGAGAACGTCGGCAGTGATACCAAGAGCAGCACCGACGAGGAGTCTACCCTTCTCGTCTCTTGCACTGCGGGGATAGGTAACGGCCTTCTCAATATCCTTGATGGTGATAAGACCCTTGAGAGCATAATTATCGTCTACGATGGGGAGCTTTTCGATCTTGTGCTTACGCAGGATTTCCTTTGCCTGCTCGAGGTTGGTGCCTTCCTTGGCAGTGATGAGGTTTTCCTTGGTCATGACCTCATAGATGGGTCTGTCCATATTCTCCTCAAACTTCATATCGCGGTTGGTGATGATGCCAACCAGCTTGCCGTTTTCGACAATGGGCACACCGGAAATCTTGAACTTGCCCATAAGCTCGTCAGCCTGAGCAAGAGTGTTTTCGGGAGAAAGATAGAAAGGATTGGAAATAACGCCGTTTTCGGAACGCTTTACCATATCGACCTGCTCAGCCTGCTGGTCGATGGACATATTCTTATGAATTATACCAATGCCGCCCTCTCTTGCCAGAGCAATAGCCATACGGGACTCTGTAACAGTATCCATTGCTGCGCTGACCAGGGGGATATTAAGCTTTATTTTCTTTGTAAGCCAAGTAGAAAGATCAACCTGATTGGGAACGACCTCACTGGCGGAAGGCACCAGAAGGACGTCGTCAAAGGTAATGCCTTCACCGACTATTCTGTCATAAAAACTTGTTTTTTCTGCCAAAGCAAACAGCTCCTCTCCAACGTATTATTTAAACGTATTATTATGTTAGTTTACTACGTGCAGGGTTTATTGTCAACATTACTGCAAGGGTAAAATCGACGGTTTTTTACCGTTTGACATATGTGATTTCTCGTTATAATATTACAACATTCAACATTACAACTCTCCGCCGCAGTTTTACTGCGGCGGTTCTTCTTTACTTGAAACAAATATACAGTTCTCAACCAAGTATCCACGCTTCTCAAAATCAGCTTCTGTATATTCTCCGCCTATATTGCTGTTTGTTATGGATATTTTTTCCTCAAATGCAGGCAAGTCCATTAGTTTCGTCTCTCCGCAACTGCTGATTAATCCGGAACTGTACCCCGAACCCATAGGGCGGTAATTCATAAACGTGCAAACGTCAAGAGAAACATCTCTGCATATGGAAATGGCACCAACAGAGTTAACCAATGCATCAGTATACAAGCCTGTAGAATTACAGCCGTAAATATCAATGTTCTCAAAGGATGCAGCTCCATTCACACTTTTGGCGAGCAAGCCAATGCCGGAGCTCCACAAACCGGAACCGCCGTTGTCAGGTGAAAGAGTTAAGCTGCAGCGACAGAGAAAAACATCTTTAAACTTAGCGTCACCTGATACAAAGCATGTAATTCCACCCATATACTCATATCCGGTCAGTACACAGCTTTCAGCAACAAATTGTTCGACAGAAATATCACCGACATTTATCGCAGCAATACTGCGTCCCACAGGCAATGCACAATTCTGTACACGTACATTATACAACTTAAGTGAATCTGCATTTTCAACAAACATACACTTTATATCACTAAGATAGACACAGGCAAAACTCACGTTTTCAAGTTCAAGCTCACCTACTGAGCCGAACAAAGATGCCGCCTTCTTTCCGTCTATATCTTTTATGCGGCTAATGTTCATAAAATTGCCTTTGTAATCCAACGGCCACTTTTTACGTTCGTTAATCCACAGTTTTCTTTCCTCTTCTCCAAGCACAGGTTCAACAGCAGTAATCTTTCCCGAAAATCCATCTGCAAGCGGAATGAAGTCTATATTTTCAAAATCAAGTTCGCCGGTTATTTGTATGGTAACATAATCTGCGTACTTCTCCCGCTCATCGTTATAAGATTCCGCAAATTCGTTCCACATTTTAGCTGAATGGATTTCAACTATATCAGCAGGTTCGGCAGACGATTCCGGAGTTTCAGCTGGTGTCTGCGTTTGAACAGGTGCTGTGTAATCAGGGGTGCTTTCAGGTACATACGCTTCCCTGCCCGAACACGCTGTAATTGCTACTAAACAGGCTGCACCGAGAATTAGTAGAAGTATCTTCTTCATGTACAATTTCTCCTTAATTGCACAACACCCCGCCGCAGCAAAAGCACTGCGGCGGGGCTTATATATTATGCGTTAAAAACGTACTTATCCAGTCTGTCCATTGCCTCTATAACAAGAGAATGAGGAACGGCAAGGTTCATGCGTATAGCGTAAGGACGATGGAAGGGTCTGCCGTCCTGCCAGATAACACCGACTTCCATGCCGGCACGAATAAGCTCTTCTATGCCCTTATCGTGTGCCTTACACCAATTTTCACAATCCATATAGAGCATATAAGTTCCTTCAGGCTTAAATAGATCAACACCCTCAAAATGCTCCTTGATGTAGTTATAGGCATAATTTACGTTGCCTGCCAGAGTCTCACACAGCTCGTCAACCCACTGCTCACCCTCGGGCTTATAAGCGCCGATAAGAGCGTGAACGGAAAGTACGTTAGCATCATTATAATGTGAAAGGCCACTCTGCTTCATTACACGGTCACGGAGATACTTGCTGTAGATTATGTGGTAAGAGCCAACAAGACCTGCAAGGTTAAATGTCTTGGAAGGAGCATAAACCGCAATTGTACGGTTCTTTGCATCCTCGGATACGGACTGAGTGGGAATGTGCTTCTTCTCGCCGATGATAATATCAGACCAAATCTCGTCGGATATGACTACGCAATCATTAGCGGCATAGACTTCCATCGCCTTCTCCAATTCCCAACGTTCCCAAACTCTGCCGCAAGGATTATGGGGAGAGCAGAATACAACAGTGTGAATCTTATGCTTCTTTATCTTGGTATCCATGTCCTCATAGTCCATGCGCCATACACCGTTCTCGTCTTTCACAAGGTCGGAATGGATTATCTTACGTCCGTTATTCTCAATACAACCGGTGAAACCAACATAAGTGGGAGAATGCAGCAGTACAGGTTCGCCGGGTGCGGTAAATGCCTGAATGGCAGAAATTACACCACCGAGAACGCCGTTTTCGTAACCGATATGCTCAGCCTCAAGACCCTCTACACCGTTACGGACCTTCTGCCAGCGAATGATGGAATCATAATACTCGGGAGGCGTGCGGAAATATCCGAAAGCAGGATGCTTTGCGCGCTCAATTATAGCCTCGGTTATAGTGGGGACGGTGGCAAAGTTCATATCAGCGACCCACATGGGAATTTTGCTGAAGCCTTCCTTGACTTCAACACCGTCCATAGGAATAACGTCAACAGCCACGGAGTCCTTACCGCGGCGATCCATAATAGTAGTAAAATCGTACTTCATTTTTCTTCTCCT
>JAFXFT010000081.1 GCA_017513385.1 Oscillospiraceae bacterium
AGCGGTGGAATAGGTAGCGCCGCCCAGAAGAGCGTCAGCCTTACCCATCTTTACCAGCATGGTGCCGAAGTAGTTGCTCTGGAGAAGAGCCTTGTGGCAATCCTCAGCGGACATCTTGCCCTTGCGGAGCTCGACCATCTTCTCGACCATAGCGTCCATCTCGGGATAGGTAGCGGGATCGATGATCTCAACGCCTTCGATGTCGAAGCCCGCGGCAGCGGCAGCAGCCTTGACTTCTTCAACGTTACCAACGAGAACGGGGGTCAGGAAGCCGTCCTTGTGCAGACGAGCGGTGGCCTCGAGGATACGGGGATCGGGACCTTCGGGGAAAACGATCTTACGGGGATCATTCTTCAGAATGTCGATAAGCTTTTCAAACATTTCAATACGCCTCCGAATATAGAATATGTTAATTATTAAGTGCAGAGTTTAATTGCAATCTCTAAATACATATTATACAACTTCACAGACGCTTACTCAAGCCAAAAATTGAAAAAATACGTCTAATTTTGTCCTTTATTTCCACTTGAAAAGCAGCATACCGCCTGCCATAAGACCAAGCCCCACGTATTTATTCCAGCCGAAAGGCAGCTTCTCGCTGCCGAGAAGTCCGAACGCATCAATGATGGCGGCGGTAAGCAGCTGGGTAATGAGAATTACGCTTACCGCGGCGGTGGGGCCAAGTCCCTTCACGGAGAGCATGACAGTCACTGTGATGATAAGTCCGAGAACGCCTCCCAGCCAGTATACCTTTTCAGTACCGCCGAGGGTAGAAAAGCTACCGCTGCCGAAAATGAACATGACGATAAGGGAAAGAATAAAAGCAGTACCCTGCGCGAATACGTTGGACTCCCAAAGACCGATCCTGTCCGAAAGACGGGTGTTGATAACACCCTGAAAACTCATTGCTGCGCCTGCGATTGCGCTCATAATAAAACCTAACATATTAATCCTCCATGCAGCATAGCTGCTCCAATAGTAATTAAAAATCCTCGGGCATGGAGGATTTTTGCCATCATCGCCGGTTGTCCAAAGGACGAGGCGATGGGCATTTAAATGAAGTTAGTGTGATTTTCACACTAATTTCACCTCGCAGCTATTATTTGCCGAAAAGGAAAAAATATGCTAATATAATTATGGTGATGTTATGAACAAGGAGCACGGCTTCGAGCCTGTATATGATAAAACCAGCCGCGTGCTTATCCTCGGCACGCTGCCCTCGGTCAAGTCTACAGAACAGGGGTTTTATTACGGACACCCGCAAAACCGCTTTTGGCGGCTTATTGCGGAGCTGCTTGGCTGTACGAAGCCGAGTAGTGTGGAAGAAAAGAAAAATATGCTGCTGTCGGGCGGAATAGCTTTATGGGACGTGATAAAACGCTGCGATATAGAGGGTTCCAGTGATGCCAGTATAAGAAACGCAGAGCCGAACGATATTATGCGGATACTGTCGGCTGCCGACATAAAAGCCATATACGCCAACGGAAGCAAGGCTGCTGAGCTTTATAACAAACTGCTTTTGCCCGTAACGGGGCGTGAGATAATCACCCTGCCCTCCACCAGCCCTGCCAACGCCGCTTGGAATTTTGAAAAGCTGAAAGAGGCATGGAGCATTATATTGAAATGAAAAATCCCCGCCGACAACGTCGGCGGGGAAAACTGTTACTTCAGGTATTTGTCGAAGAATGCGAGAACTTCCTTGCAGTTTTCGAGGGTCATGAAATCTTTGTCGCTGTGGTTGCGCTCGGGGTAGGTGCAAAGATGCACGCGGTCAGCGCCGCAGACTTCGGTGATGCGCTCAGCAAGCAGAGTGCTGTGCTGATAGGGAACGACTGCGTCGGCAAGACCCTGCTGGATCATGGTGGGAGGAATGTCCTTGTGAACCATGTGGTAGGGGCTTATGGTGCGCAGCAGGTTCTTGTTCTTGGTGCCGAAGGCAAGGTCAAACATGGAGGGAGGTGCCTCCTCGCCCTCTGCCACGGGAGCGGCAGCCATGCGGCGAACCTTGGACTGACGATACCACTCGTCCTCGTCGGCGTAGAGAATGGAGGGGCCGTACATATCGCAGATGGCCTGCAGCTTGGTGGACTCGCCTGCCCAACCGAATTCTTCGCCCTCGTACTCGACCCAGTTTGCGGTGAAACCCATGGTGAGGGTAATGTGACCGCCTGCACTGTCGCCGATCATGCCGAAGTGCTCGGGGTCGAAGCCGTACTCTGCTGCGTGTGCGCGAGCCCAGCGAACGGCGGTCTTTACGTCGTAAATGAACTCGGGATAGCTTACAGCGGGAGCAAGGCGGTAGTCAACGGAGATAACGGCGTAGCCGTACTTGACAGCGTCGATAATGCAGTCAAGAGCACCTTCAAGCTTGTTGCCGAGATACCAGCCGCCGCCATGTACGTAGAAAATTACGGGGAAGGGAGCCTGTGCATCGTCGGGGAGGTAGATGTCCAGCTTCTGCTGGGGCAGGGTGCCGTACTGAACGTCAAGAACCTTGTTCTTGACTCTGTTGGTGTCAAAGCTTACGGGAGTTGCCATGCGGGCGAAATCTTCGGGAGTGACGTATTCGAATTCAGCGGTGTTTGCCATATATTTTTCCTC
>JAFXFT010000082.1 GCA_017513385.1 Oscillospiraceae bacterium
ACAGAGAGGGCTGCATGGCCTTCGCCAACACCTTCCAGGATCTCTACGGCATGGAGCAGCTTCCCGGTCTCGCCTCCCAGCACCTGATGAGTCAGGGCTACGGCTACGGCGGCGAGGGCGATTGGAAGGTTTCCGCCATGACCGCAATTATGAAAGCAATGGGCGAAGGCGGCAACGGCGCCTCCGCATTCATGGAGGACTACACCTACCATCTGGTAGCAGGCTCGGAATATTCCCTGGGCGCTCACATGCTTGAGGTCTGCCCCAGCCTTGCCGCTCCCGATGCAAAGCCGAGAATCGAAACTCATCACCTCGGCATCGGCATGAATGAAAAAGACCCTGCCCGTCTGGTATTCGAGGGCAAGGAGGGCGACGCGATCGTTGTTTCCCTTATCGACATGGGCGGTCGCCTGCGCCTTATCTGTCAGGACATCGTCTGTGTCAAGCCCATTATGGAGATGCCCAATCTGCCCGTTGCCCGCGTAATGTGGAAGGCTATGCCCAATCTCACCGAGGGCGTTGAATGCTGGATAACCGCCGGCGGCGCACATCACACCGTTCTCTCATACGACGTTACCGCCGAGCAGATGCAGGATTGGGCACGAATGATGGATATTGAATATGTACACATCGGCAAGGACACCACCGTTGCTCAGCTTGAAAAGGAACTGTTCTACAATGACCTCGCATGGAAGCTGAAGTGAGGTGCTGCCAATGCTTGAAGCACTGAAAGAACAGGTATTGAAAGCCAATCTCGCCCTGCCGAAGCACGGGCTTGTCACCTTCACATGGGGCAATGTTTCGGGCATAGACCGCGAGCAGGGTCTGGTAGTAATCAAGCCCAGCGGCATTGAATACGATACAATGACCGCCGAGGACATGGTTGTTGTCCGTCTTTCCGACGGTGCAGCCGTTGAGGGCAAATGGAAGCCCTCCTCGGACACCCCCACTCACCTTGCCCTTTACCGCGCCTTTGGAAACATAGGCGGCATAGTCCACACCCATTCCCGCTGGGCAACAAGCTGGGCGCAGGCAGGACGCGGCATTCCCGCCTACGGCACTACTCACGGTGACTATTTCTACGGTGAAATACCCTGCACCCGCAAAATGACTCCCGCCGAGATTTCCGGCGAATATGAGTTGGAAACCGGCAACGTAATAACAGAAACCTTCGCAAACATATCCCCCGACGAAATCCCCGCCGTTCTTGTAAATTCCCACGGCCCCTTTGCGTGGGGCAAAGACCCCGCCGAGGCGGTGCACAATGCCGTTGTGCTGGAAGAGCTGGCATTCATGGCATTCCACACCGAGGCATTAAACCCAAAAGTTCCGGCAATGCAGCAGGAGCTGCTGGATAAGCATTATCTCCGCAAGCACGGCAAGAACGCATATTACGGTCAGACAAAGGAGGACGCACAGTGAAAAAAGCAGCCTTGTACATTGACAGACACTTCCCCGTAGGCGAAGTTGACAAGCGCATTTTCGGTTCTTTCGTAGAACATCTCGGTCGCTCCGTCTACGAGGGCGTATATCAGCCCGAAAGTCCCTTTGCCGACGAGCAGGGCATGCGCAAGGACGTTATCGACCTTGTCCGTGAGCTGGACGTACCTGTTGTCCGTTACCCCGGCGGCAACTTTGTTTCCGGCTATCACTGGGAAGACGGCGTAGGTCCCAAGGATGAGCGTCCCGCCCGCGTTGAACCCGCATGGAGCGTTATAGAAAGCAATCAGTTCGGTCTGAACGAGTTTGTTGACTGGACGAAAAAGGTCAACGCAGAGCCTATGATGGCTGTAAACCTCGGCACCCGCGGCCCCGAGGACGCAAAAAATCTGCTGGAATACTGCAATCTCTCCGGCGGCACATATTACAGCGACCTGCGCCGCAAGCACGATTGGGAGCAGCCCCACAACATCAAGCTCTGGTGTCTCGGCAACGAGATGGACGGCCCCTGGCAGATGGGTCACAAGACCGCAGAGGAATACGGCAGAATCGCTGCCGAAACAGGCCGCATGATGAAAATGCTTGACCCCGAGGTTGAGCTGGTAGCCTGCGGCAGCTCCAGCCTGTACATGGACACCTTCGGTCAGTGGGAGGATACCGTCCTTTCCGAAAGCTACGATTACGTGGACTACGTTTCCCTCCATCAGTACTACGATAACGAGGCCAACAACACTCCCGATTTTCTTGCCAGCACCGTGGCCATGGACAAGTTCATCAATCAGGTGATTGCCATCTGCGATGCCGTAAAGGCAAAGAAGCGCAAGACCAAGACCATTAACCTCTCCTTCGACGAATGGAACGTATGGTATCACTCCAAGGAGCACGACAGCAAGCTGGAGCGCTGGATTCAGGCACCTCATCAGCTTGAGGACGTATACAACATGGAGGACGCGCTGCTGGTTGGCAGCATGCTCATCACCCTCCTGCGCCACGCTGACCGCGTGAAGATTGCCTGCCTTGCCCAGCTGGTAAACGTTATCGCACCCATCATGACCTCCGACACCGGCGCATGGCGGCAGACCATCTACTATCCCTTCGCTTATATGAGCCGCTACGGACGCGGCACTGTACTGAACACGATTGTGGACGTACCCAGCTATCCCAGCAAGCATGGTGACGCGCCCTATCTCGACGCAGTTTGCATAGTCGATGCCGAGCCCGACACCCTCACCGTATTCGCAGTAAACAAGGATCTCGATGACGCAATGGAGCTCAGCTGCTCCCTGCGCGAGTTCGAAGGCTACTCGGTGAAGGAGCACATCGTGCTCACCCACGCCGACCTCAAGGCAGAAAACACCGAGGCCAACCCCAACAACGTAATTCCTACCGCAGACGGTAACGCAGCCGCCGAAGACGGTCAGCTCAAGGCCGTTCTTCCCGCCCGAAGCTTCAACGTGATCCGACTCGGTAAATAAAATAACACCCGAAAGGCAGTGAATTATATATGCTCAGCAGAAAAGAAAATTTCCTTCAGACTATCCGCAAAGGCGGCAAGCCCGACAGACTTATAAAGCAGTTCGAGGGTACCGCTTTCCTCCCCGGCGACCCCGTCAACAACTTCGTTCGCGGTGAGCGTTTCCCCGGCATGGCACCCAAGCAGGACCTTTGGGGCACCACTATCGTATGGGAGCCCGGCACCCCCGGCGCTATGCCTCACGTAACCGAGCTCAACAAGGTCGTCAAGGACGTTACCGACTGGCGTTCCTTCACCAAGGTGCCCGACCTCATCGCCAACTGCAGCGACATGGCTCTTTGGGAGCCCTATCTGGAGCGCGCTGCCGCTGTTGACCGCGGCGAAGATCTCCTTATGATGTTCGGTCCCACCGGCGTTTTTGAGCGTCTGCACTTCCTCATGGGCTTCGAGGACACCCTCGTCAATCTCATGCTCGAGCCCGAAGCTATGGAAGACCTCTGCGCCGCTATCAGCGAATACCGCTACAACGGCTTCAAGCTGATGATAGACAGCGTACATCCCGACGTAATGCTCTCCCATGACGACTGGGGCAGCAAGACCAGCCTGTTCATGCAGCCCGACATTTGGCGCGAGTTCATCAAGCCCGCCTATGTAAAGAGCTTCAACTATATGCACGACAACGGCGTTATCATCATGCACCACAGCGACAGCTTCCTTGAACCCATCGTCGAGGACATGATCGAGCTGAAGATCGACATCTGGCAGGGTGTTCTTCCCCAGAACGATATTCCCAAGCTGCAGAAGCAGATCGACGGCCGCATGGCTCTCATGGGCGGTATCGACGCTGCCATCGTTGACCGCGAGGACGCAACCGAGGAAGAGATCCGCCGCGAAGTTCGTCGCTTCTGCGACAGCTATGCTCCCGCCGGCAACTTTATCCCCTGCATCACCTACGGCGGCCCCGGCCCCATCTATCCCCATGTTGATCCCATCATCAACGATGAGATCGACCGCTGGAACGCAGACAATCCCATGTAATAATTCTGAGAGGAGGTTTTACCATGGATATCACCAAGGTTCCCGCCCCCGTTCTTGAAGAAGCCTTTAACATTGTCGTCACTGTAAAGCCCCCAGTGGTTGTCGGTCAGGACGATGTACACGGCCGCCGCCAGCTCATCGAAATAGAGGGCGGCGTTGTAAGCGGCAAGCTCAGCGGCAAGGTTCTCCCC
>JAFXFT010000083.1 GCA_017513385.1 Oscillospiraceae bacterium
CCTTATCCCAGGGAAAGTAAAGGCCGTCCACAAGACCGCCCCAGGCATTGAATTCCCAGTCCACGGCGCGCACGCCGCCTTTGTCGTTAACAAGGAACGTGGGGCCGCAGTCGCGGATCCATGCGTCATTGCTCTCCATTTCCACAACGCGAACTTCGCCGGGCAGACGGGAGCGTGCGTTGAGATACTGGCAGGGGGAGACACATACGGTTACGGGCTCAAAGCGCACAATAGCCTTTGCTACGTTGATGAACGCCTCCTGCGCGGGCTTTGCGCCGCCGCGCCAGTTGTCATTTCGCTCGGGCCAGAGCATCCATACTCCGGCCTGCTTTTCAAATTCAGCAGGCATACGGTAGCCGTCCTGCTTGGGTGTTGTGCCGATTATTCTATGTGCCATATAGGTCAACCTCCGGTTTGTTTTCGTTTTCTGCCGCGGGAAATAAGAATTTCGCCGATGATTATGCTGGCGATGGAGCCGATGGTAATTGGCAGGAAATATGCCAGCGTCTCCGGGTCTGTGGACATGGGTACTGCCGTGAAAATAATGGATACTATAATGAGTATCATGGGAACGTAAGCTATGACTTTAAGCCATGCCCCGCCGCCGGGAACCCGGAAAGGACGCTCGGAATCCGGATCAATTTTGCGCAGAGTGAGAAAGGCAGGGAAGACGGGAACATAGCTGAGCAGGAGCATGACTAGGTTCAGCGCAAAGAAGCTCCAGAACAGGGAAGAGTCGGGAGCAAGCTTTTCAATGACAACGCCAAGGAAACAGATAATGGTTGCCACTATGCCCGACGTGAGGGCAGAGCCCACGGGCATGTCGTTTTTAGCCCAGCGCTTTGCGAAAACGCGGGGCATATCGTGGTTTTCGGCAGCGTAGGCTGCGGTGGAATTAACACCCATAGACCATGAGATCATATTGCCGAAAAGTGTGACGAGGAACAGCAGCGCTACCGCACCTACAAAAATACCGCTGGTGCGTCCGGTGATGAGTGAAACTGCATCGATAAGACCGGAGTCTACGCTGATGTCATGGGTGGGAACTGCCGCGCCGATACCGAAAGCGGAGAAAAGGTAGATGGCGGCAATGACGATACCGCCGGTGATTATTGCCTGAGGTATTTGCTTGCGGGGCTCGCGCATGTTGTCAGCGTAGGTGCAGACAACCTCAAAGCCCAGGAAATTGAATATGATGACAGATATATAGGACAGGCTGTCCAAATCAAAGCTGGGCAGGAAGGTGCGTGCCTCCATGCTGTTTACAAAGCCGTTGCGGATAACGTAATAGATACCCAAAACGCCTACGGTCACCGCAAGAATAATTTTTATAGCGGCGCTGACGTTGAGGATAATTATGCTGTCGCAGACGGGGTAGAAGGCCACGATGGTGACTATCCATACAAAGAACAGCTGAATGGCTAGGCTTGCAACAGAACCGAATTCAAAACCTGTAATGTAGGTTATAAGGTCGGGACACATAACAGCCAGCGAAGCCATCCAAAGCGGGAAGTTTATCCAGTAATACCAAGAGGCGCGTGCGCCCCATTTTGATGCGGGATAGGCCTTGTTTATCCAGTCGTAAAGTCCACCGTCACCGGGATAGGTGGTGCCAAGCTCCGAAGAGATGAGACCGTAGGGCAGCAGGAAGGCGATTATCATGAATATCCACCAGAAGTACTGGCTGTTTCCGATAGATGCCACGGGCGCTGCTGCTTCGGCGACGAAAACTACGCAGATAACCGATAGGATAACGTCGGCCAGACGAAACTTTTTTGTGTTCATAGGTTCTCCTTAATGTGCCGCAGGGGCGGAGTTATTACTTGCCCAGGCGGCAGCAGAGAAATCTGTCAAGCTCTTCCTTGGCTGCCGCTATCTGCAGCTCGGAATGACCCTTGCAGCAGCGGGTAAAATAAACGAGCAGGCCGCGCATTGCGGTGAGACGGTTGCCGGCCTGTTCCCAGCAGAGGGAGGAGTCGGAGTCTGCAACCTCGTCGGTGACTTCTTCGCCGCGGGTGGCGGGCAGGCAGTGGAGGAACTTGCAGCCGATGTTGCCAAGCTGCATGAGCTCGCGGTTTACCTGATAATCGTGGAATACGCGTACGCGCTCCTCCTTGGGCATCTCGTTTTCATAAAGACCGTACCATACGTCGGTGTAGATGAAGTCGGCACCCTTGACGGAATTACGGTCGTCAGTGACCTCATAGCTGCCGCCGGAAAGCTTGCAGTTTGCTTCTAGAATAGCCTTATGCTGTTCGCTCAGCTGATGGGTCTTGGGGCCGTACTGTACAAAGTGCATGCCCAGCTTGGTTGTGATGAAAGCCAAAGATGCACAAACCTGAGTAGCATCGCCCACGAATACTACCTTGCAGTCCTCGAGACGCTTGCCCTGAGGCAGGTTTTCCACGATAGTGCAAAGGTCGCCGATTTCCTGGGTGGGGTGGTTGTAGTCGCTCATACCGTTGATGACGGGAATGGTGCAGGCCTCGGCAAGCTCCTCTACAGTGCTGTGAGTGATAACGCGGGCCATTACGATGTCAACCAGCTTGGAGAGCACCTTACCGGTGTCGCCGATAGTCTCGTGACCGCCCAGCTGAATCATGCCGGGGCCGAGATACTGAGCGTGACCGCCCATCTGGCTCATGGCTGTCTCAAAGGAAACGCGGGTACGGGTAGAGGACTGCTGGAATATCATACCCAGAGTCTTGTTCTTCATAAGCGGGGGATAATAGCCGCTCTTGATCGCCTTTTTGATAGCCAGGGAAAGCTCGATAATGTCCAGCAGCTCCTGCTTGGTGAATTGGTTTGTGTCGATAAAATCCTTAATCATGTTTTATTCCTCCTGAAACTTTATGAATATAGGCCGCTGGGCTTATTCTTGACAGTTTCAAAAAAATTATTTATGGGCGAAAATTTAACATACTGATTTAGGGGAAATATGGTATTTTGCGGCATTGTTGTGATTGACATGCGCTTGATAATGTGGTTTAATGTATCTATCATATTGTGGTCAACTATGACCCAAAACTAATAGAATGGAGATGAACGGTTTTGAATCTTAGAGATTATCCCCGTCCGTTTTATGCCATCAATCAGTTCTGCCAGGCTCACTGCAGCGAACTGAAGGGACAGAGCTTCAACTTTGTCATGGATGGCGGCTACGATTATGCCCTGAACTTCACCGGTGAGACCACCCTCACCTGGAGCATCAACGGTGCAGAGCCCAAGGAAGCTACCTTCGAGTGCGTTAAGGGCGACGAGACTACCTACCTGGTAGACTTCGACGTTGTTGAGCTTCTCGACACCGACCAGCGCGCAAACGAGCTGTTTGTTATCGATCTGGATCAGCGCCTTGTTACCCGCGTATACTGCCACATCGGCTACAATGCCCGCCTGCCTTACCTCATCAAGAGCAACTATGACTTCGGCGCCATCGTAGTAGAAGGCAAGGAGACCCCCTTCAAGCGTCACTGCTATTCCTCCGAGCTCATCGGTACCACTGTTGAGTGGCACTGGAACTACGAGATGTGGACTCACCACAAGTACTATGATTCCGATTATTACACCCTGACCTGGCCCGATGACAGCGCTGCTGTTCAGAACCTGGGTGGTCCCTTCGAGATGCTTCCTTCTCACGATGACGTTACCAAGGTCATCAAGATCAAGGATACCATGTATCTCTTCTGCCTCACCGAGGAGCTCATGGAGCGCGTTCTCCAGGGTCCTGTATTCCGCTGCAACAACATGATCTTCCTGCAGAACTACGATCGTATGTATCATGCAGGCCGTACCTTCGGTACCGTCATGATGGACGGCAAGACCGTTCCCTGCCGCACTCTCTTCGGTTCCTTCGGCAACCCCATCAAGCTTCCCGATTCCGTTCTGTATGCTGAAAACGCATACACTGTCTGATCGGCGAGAAAGGAGATACACAGCATGAGAAATTATACTTATGTCGAGGGCGGCGTATTTATCAAGTCCAAGGCCAACATGGCTGAGCAGTACGGCATTGGTCAGTATCGCTATCCTCTTAACTATGAGCTCGTCGGCAAGACCGTTACCGCTGTTGCTGACGGCAAGGAATATACCCTTGAGTTCGCCTGCAAGAAGAACGTTGTTTTCAACGGCGCAAAGACCGAGTATGAGTGCATCAAGTGCGCTCCCGGACTGTACTTCGTTCGCGTAGGCTTTGACGTTGCAGTTATCGACTACAACAACTCCGCTGTTACCTTCATCATCGAGGGCGACATCGTCTGCGCTGCATTCAAGGGCGTAGAGGGCGCTGCTGCTCACACCTGCGCAGGTGATGAGATGGTCGGCACCAAGGTTCGCTGGGTACTGGGCTGCGACCGTTACATCAACCAGGAGTTCACTGCTGCTGACAAGATGAACGTTGCATGGTCTCCCAGAGACGAGAAGGTTACCGAGAACGCATACAGAGCCGTTAAGATCGGCGGCCCCTACTATCTGGTTGATATGAAGAGCGACATCCTCAAGGACGTTTGCGCTCCCTTCTTCACCGATCATGTTATCGCCGTTCAGGACTACGACCGCTGCATGACCTTCGGCGTTGTCTTCGGCAAGGGCTTCGATCCCATCATGATCACCGGCTACGCAAAGTTCCTGTAATCACTGCCTAAAATTGCATCAAAGAGACTGCCGCAAGGTAATTTGCGGCAGTCTTTTTTGGAAAGAAGGATTAAGTATCAATGCGTAAAGCAAAGATAGATATGATCAATGGTCCTGTTACCGGACCCCTGATAAGATTCAGTATTCCGTTGGTACTAACCGGCTGGCTGCAGATGCTTTTCAGCATGGCAGACAGCTTCGTTGTAGGTAAATTTGCCGGCAGCGCCGCGCTTGCGGCGGTTGGCGCTACCTTCGTATTCACCATGATAATCATCAGCCTTTTCGGCGGTCTTTCCGCAGGTGTTACCGTCTGCGCCTCCAATGACTGCGGCGCAGGCGATATGGAAAGTCTTGATGAAACTGCGCATACATCCGTAGTGCTTTCTTTCTTGGTAGGTCTTTTTGTATGCCTGCTGGGACAGCTTCTCAGCCGCACTGCGCTGACAATTATGAAGGTTCCCGAGGACATCTTTGAGGACGCCCTTACATACCTGCGCATATATTTCTGCTGCATGCCTGCACAGATGGTCTACGGCGCAGGCTCCTCTATTCTCCGCGCAAAGGGCGACTCCAGAAATCCACTTATATTCCTCACCATTTCCGGCGTGGGCAACTTCCTACTCAACCTCTTGTTTGTTATTGCATTCAAGCTGTCTGTTGTGGGCGTTGCCACAGCTACACTGATTACTCAGTATATTTCTGCGGTTCTCGTCATGCAGCATCTTCTGCGCCTTGACGAGCCCGGCGGAATCAAACTGAAAAAGCTGGGAATGAAGAAGGATAAGGTGGCGAGAATACTCAAGGTCGGCATTCCTGCCGGACTCCAGTCCGCCTGCCTTGCCTGCTCCGATATACCTCTGCAGACCGCTGTTAATACCCTCGGCTCTATGGCTGTTTCCGGCAACGCAGCCGCACTGAATATCGACGGCTTTGTGTTCACCACCATCGACTGCCTCTCTCAGGGCTGTACTGTATTCACCGGTCAGAACGTAGGCGCAAAAAAGCACGACCGTGTCAAGAAAGTTTTCCGCAGCAGTATGCTTATAACCGTGCTGAGCGGTCTTGTACTTGGCATGCTGGGATTCGCTCTGCGTTATCAGATCGTCGGTCTGTTCCTGCCCGACGCACCCGAGGCGGTTGCTCACGGCGCATCCCGCTGCGCTGCGGTTAGTGCGCTTACCTTTATTTTCGGCATCTACTCTACCATTACCGCATCTCTGCGCGGCTACGGCATTTCCAGCATTCCCGCAATACTCAACATCGTTTGCCTCTGCGGCTTCCGCTTTGCTTGGGCGGCGTTCTATTTCCCCACCCATCAGAGTCTGTTCCATCTCTATCTGTCCTACCCTCTGGCTTGGATCATCTGCGTAATCGCATCTGTTATCATCTACAAGCCTTTGATAAAACGAACGATAGCGAAAAGCGAACGATTGAGTGCTCATTGAATGACAATACCGCTCCTTTGAAAAAAGGGGCGGTATTTTTTGCTTGAAGTAAGGGTATGAAAAGTATAAAATAGCAGTGAAGTGAGGTGAGGTCATGGAATGGACGGTATATATCCTGCGCTGCGCCGATGATACTCTCTATACGGGTATTACCGATGACGTGGATAAAAGGCTGAAAGCCCATAATTCGGGCAAGGGCGCAAAGTATACGCGGGGAAGAACTCCCGTTGAAATGGTATATAGTGAAACCTGCGCGGATAAATCTGCCGCTCTGAAGCGTGAAATAGCTATTAAGAAGCTCACCCGAAAAGAAAAGCTGAAGCTCATGGAAAAGGCGGATTTCAATATCTCGCCCGCTGCAAAGATTGCTATTTCAATTCTGCGGGCGGCGGGCTATGAAGCGTGGATCGTGGGCGGCTGCGTCCGCGACCTGCTCATGGGCAAAATACCTCACGATTGGGATATGACCACATCTGCCGAGCCGGAGCAGACCAAGGATGTTTTCAAGGATTTCCACACCATAGATACCGGTATAAAGCACGGCACGGTAACGGTGATGATGGACGGCGAGGCTCTTGAAATAACCACCTACCGCGTGGACGGTGAGTACAGCGATAACCGCCACCCGGGGGAGGTCAGCTTCACCAAAAGTCTGCATGAAGACCTGC
>JAFXFT010000084.1 GCA_017513385.1 Oscillospiraceae bacterium
CAGCGCCCGCAAGGAGCTTGCGCCACAGGGGCAGCTTCTTGGGCTTTGCCGCTGCGCTGCCCTCTTCAGGCTCAGGCAGTGGCGTGATATCCTCACCGATTTCCGGCTCGGGCGGAATATTGCCGCCGCAGCTGGCGATAAGGTCGGCGGCTGTTACCGCTTCGGGCAGGAAGCTGCGCGCCATGCGGTTAGTAGATGTAGTATAGAAATTATTGCCGGAGAAGAAGTCGCGGGGTGTACCCTCGGTGACGATACCGCCGTCGAAGAACAGGGCGCAGCGGTCGGCATGCTCGGCGCAGAACTCAACATCGTGGCTGACCATGAAGATAGTCACGCCGCGGCGGAGAAGAGTTTTAATGATAACGGCGAAAACCTGCTTGAACTCCGCGTCAAGGCCCTTGGTAGGCTCGTCCATGAGCAGTATTTCGGGGTCGAGAAGCAGTACCTTTGCCAGCGCGGCACGCTGCTGCTCGCCGCCGGACAGATCATAGGGGTGGCGGTCGATAAGCTCCTCAAGGCGGCAGAGCTTTACCATGCGGGCAACTCGCGCCTCCTTTTCCTCTTTGGGCAGCTTAACGCCGTTGAATATCTCAAAAAGGTCCTCGCGCACTGTCTTCTTCACGAAAATCGCCTGCGGATTCTGAGGCAGAACACCCACGGTACCGTTGACCTTAACCTCGCCGCGATAGGCCTTGCGCAGACCGCCGATGACGGAAAGCGTAGTGGTCTTGCCGGTACCGTTGCCGCCGAGAATTGCAATATATTCGCCCTTTTTTACGTTCAGCGACAGACCCTTGACCACGTCGGGCATGTCCTTTTCGTAGCGGAACCATATATCCTCCAGCTCGATTGCGTTCTCGTTGGAGTGGTGCGCAAGCTTTGCAGGCGGTACGGGCGCAAATTCATGCTCCGCAGCATATGCTGCCAGCCAGTCGCGTCCGTCGCGTACGGTTATGGGGCAGGGTGCATCATTGGGCACAGCCGCCCACACTCGCATGGCGGTAGGCATGGCAAGGAACATGGAATGCCCCTCGCCCTTGAGCATAGCGCCTACTTCCGCGGGGCTGCCGTCGGCGATAAGGCGCCCCTTATCCATTACCAGCACGCGGTCGGAGATGGGGAAAACGTCCTCAAGACGGTGCTCGGTCATAATTATAGTAGTGCCAAGCTCGCGGTTAATCTTGCCCACGGTGGCGATAAAGTCAGAGGCGGCAATGGGGTCAAGCTGGCTGGTGGGCTCATCGAGAATGAGCACAGAGGGCTGCATCGCCATGATGGATGCAAGGTTCAGCAGCTGCTTCTGTTCACCGGAAAGCTCGGTGACGTTCTTATAGAACCATGTCTGAATACCGAAAAAGCTTGCCATTTCAGCCACACGGCCGCGTATGGTGGCGGTATCGTAGCCGAGGCTCTCAAGGCCGAAGGCCAGCTCATGCCACACCTTATCGGTAACTATCTGATTTTCAGGGCTCTGCTGAACAAAGCCGATGCGGGCGCTCTGCTCCCGCTGGTCGATGCTGTCCAGCGCTCTGCCCTCAAAGAGGATCTCACCGGAGCGCACGCCGTGGGGGGCGAGAACTGTTTTAAGCTGGCGGAGCAGTGTGGACTTTCCGCAGCCGGAGGGGCCGCAGAGGGTAACGAACTGTCCGGGCTCAACGGTGAAGCTGACATTTTGCAGGGTCTCGCGGCCCTGTTCGGGATAATAGAAGGTCAGGTCCCGGATCTCAAACGCTGCCATTTACGGTCCTCCTTTACATTAAGAATTACAGGGGTAAGGCACAGTGCCAGATAAACCAGCATAAAGCTGATGGCGAAGGGACTGAGCTCCACGCCCTTCATGGTGGGATAATAGCGGAAAGCTGTGCCGCCCGCTATCCAGCCGGAAATTACATAGATGCCGCAGAACAGCAGCCACAGAAGCGCGGAGCGGTCACGGCTGTCGAAGCGGTAAATCGAAAATGCGCTGCGGCCGGGCAGTCCGTAGCCGCGGCTCTTCATGGAGTCCGCCGTTTCAATGGCGTTTTCAAGACTCCATGTTATCATTATGGACAGTATTGTAATACCGTGGCGGGCGCGCTGAATAACGCTGCCGTTGCTGACGTCGCGGCCAACGCAGCGCTGTGCCTCGCTGACCACCTTTATCTGCGCCCTGAACTTTGGCACAAAGCGGAGAGTCATGGACATTACAAGGCTCAGGGCTGGTATGATGCGTCCAAAGAGGTAGACGAATTTATCGGTGGTTATGACCTCATTGAAGCAGGAGAACCACATGACCACCGCCGCCATCATTGCCGCAGCAGCGATACCGTACATAATGCTCTCCAGCGTAAGTGGGTTGCCCGTGGGCAGATATGTGATTATGGTAGCACCCTCGTGGTTGAACGCCGGGTTGACAACAGCCGCCATTATCATCATGGGCAGCATATACACAACCGCAAAGCGCAGACCCTTCCGACCCTTGAGGTAGATGTTATAGGCCGCAGCCGCCGCCAGCGAGATGCACAGGTAGGCGGGGTGCATGAAGCACATGGAAAAAACCAGC
>JAFXFT010000085.1 GCA_017513385.1 Oscillospiraceae bacterium
AAGATCGACTGCGAAATGAGTTTCGGGCACGCCGAAAGCGGCGAGGTATTTGGTGACGGTGTTGAGCTCGTCAAGACCAAGGTCGAAGAGCTCATGGCGGCCGCGGTAGCCCTCGAGAGCAGCGAGAACCTCGGCGTTGGAGCCGGTAATGGCGATGAACTTCAGTATCTCGTCAGCCTCGCCTGCGGTAAGACCGATCTCCTCTGCGGTGAGCAGAGCGGCGACCTTTTCTGCGCCGATCTTGTCCAGCTTGTCCACGGTACGCATGATGTCGCCGGACTTTTCGGTGAGACCCAGCATGGCGTAGAAACCGTTGAGGATCTTGCGGTTGTTTACGCGGATCTGGAAACGCTTGAGGCCCAGCGAGGTGAATGCCTTGTAGATAATGGAGGGGATCTCGGCCTCGTTGGAGATGTCCAGCTTGCCGTCACCGATGATGTCGATGTCGGCCTGATAGAACTCGCGGAAGCGTCCGCGCTGGGCGCGCTCACCGCGGTATACCTTGCCTATCTGGAAGCGGCGGAAGGGGAAGGACAGATTGGAATAGTTCTGCGCTACATACTTAGCAAGAGGAACGGTGAGGTCGAAGCGGAGGGAGAGATCGGTGTCGCCCTTCATGAAGCGGTAGATCTGCTTCTCGGTTTCGCCGCCGCCCTTGGCAAGAAGCACCTCGGAGGACTCGATAAGGGGGGTGTCCAGAGAAGTGAAGCCGTAGAGGGCGTAAATTTTTTTGAGAGTGTCGACCATGCGGTCGAACTGTACCTGTCTGGCAGGGAGCAGTTCCATGAAGCCGGACAGGGTGCGGGGCTGTACTTTAGCCATGTTATATTTCTCCTTTACAGGGTTGATTGATAATTGAGTGTCGGAAACGGGTAATAGGCTTAACCTTCCACTTGAGGGGAAGGGGGACCACGTAGTGGTGGATGAGGTGTATGCAACGCGTGTCTTTCAGAGCCAAGCTACATCGCTGTGCTCATGTGCCGCCTTTGGCGGACACCTCATCAGTCGGCTTCGCCGCCAGCTTCCCCTCAAGGGGAAGCTTAAACCGGAAGATTACAGGCGATCCGAAAATCGGTGCAGCAATGATGATGGGGCGCAAACGCACAAAAAAACGCTATCGTCCCCGTGTATTGGGACGATAGCGTGTCGCTTCGTGGTGCCACCCAATTTCGGCTCATATGAGCCCTTTGACCTTCTGTTGCGGGAAGGGGACCGCCCCCGTTTCCGGGTCCGCTGGTAGCGCTGTCTTTGCCGGCTCCTGTCCCTGAGACCCTCTCAGCCGTGGGGTCCTTCTCTGTCGGGCGGTTTGCCGGCTACTAATGCGCCGTCAACGCGGTGGGATTATCCTATATTAAAAGGTGTGAAAAGTCAAGTTAAAAGAATCACTTGGGGTTTACGATGTCGCGCCATGCAAGGTCGCCGCGCTGGAGACCGAGGACGAGAACCTCGGCGGTGGCGATATTGGAGGCGAAGGGAATGGAATGCTGGTCACAGGCCTTGGCGATAAGATTGAGGTCCTCGGTGTACTCGGGAGCCTGAGGATCGCAGAAGAAGAGAACGAGGTCGATCTCGTTATAAGCGATTCGTGCGGCTATCTGCTGAGCTCCGCCCTGCTTGCGGGACATGTAGGTGGAAACCTTGAGACCGGTGGCGTCGGAGATAAGGCGACCGGTGCTGGCGGTGGAGCAGAGATTGTTGCCGGAGAGAATACCGCAGTATGCGATGCAGAACTGAACCATCAGTTCCTTTTTGTTGTCATGGGCTATCAGTGCTACGTTCATATATGAAGCCTCCCTTGAGAGAATTTATTTACTTTGTAAGTATGGGGACCTTTTCGCCGTCCATGCGGCGGGCGATGCGTTCAAAGGCGGAAAGTGCGTCGCTGTTTTTGGAAAGTGCCAGCGGCTGCTGGGCAGCTGCGGCGAGAATTACATGCTTGTCCTCGGGAACTATGCCCAGCAGTCTTGCTCCGATGGAGTCAACGGCATCGTCAATGGTCTGCTTAGTGCGGGAGAGGATACCCTTGTGCACTCGGTTTACCACAAGGCGGACGTCTGCCACGCCCATATCCCTGAGCTCCATTACTACACGGGCGGAATCACGGCAGCTGGAGGGATCAGAAGCGGAAACAATGACGGCACAGTCCGCTGCGGCAGCGGCGGCGGTGAAGCCGGAACCAAGACCTGCGGGGGAGTCTATGAGGCAGTAATCAAAAATATCGCGGGTAAATCGGATAAGGCGGGTGAGCCCCTCAGCCTCCTCTGCGGAGGTGATAGGGTCAACGGGCGCGGTGAGGAAGAACAGACGGGGCAGCTGGGGGTGGGGGATTACAGCGTCCTCGAGACCGCAGCGCCCGCTGATTACGTCGCCGAAGTCGAAAACAGCCTTGTCGGACAAGCCGAGACAGAGGTCGAGGTTTTTAAGACCCGCGTCGGCATCTATGCACAGAACTGTTTTTCCGGCCAAAGCCAGACAGGAGGACAGGGCAGCGGTAGCGGTGGTCTTTCCGGTGCCACCCTTACCGGAGGCGATAACTATAGCTTTGCCCATGTTTTCCTCCTTTCGGCTATCACATTGGTGATTGTTGCCTTATCTAACAGAGTATACACAAAAATACAGATTTTTTCAATAGGTATATGTGCCTCATCGGCAAAAAAACATTCTTACGGCAGCAGGGAATTTTCGGTATCCACGGAGCTGTCATCGGCCTTGGCTGCCAGCCAGTAGTCGAATACTTCCTTGGCTATCTGAGCGCCGATAGCACCGGCGCTGCCACCCTCGATGACTACGGAAACAGCTATTTCGGGCTGGTCATAGGGCGCAAAGGCGATGAAAACGGCGTTGTTTATCTGGTTTTCACCCAACTGGACAGTACCGGTCTTGGAGGCAACGTCCACCTGATAGCGTCCGAAAACGCCGGAGGGTGAGCCATACTTGGAAACATAAAGCATACCAAGCTTGACTGCATTGAAATATTCCTGCTCTGCCTCTACCTTGCTGAGCACCTGAGGGATGTAGGACTCAACGAGGGTGGAGTTATCGTAGCTCTTTACGCACTTGAGCAGGTGGGCGGAATAACGGGTGCCGTTGGAGGCGATAGTGGCGGCATAGGACGCCAGCTGCATGGGAGTAAACAGGTTGTAGGACTGACCGATGGAGGCCAGCAGTGTGTCGCCGGGGTACCAGCTTTCGCCTACTACGGTCTCCTTATATTCGCGGGAGGCAAGAACACCGGTGTTTTCCTCCAGCTCTATGCCGGTGGGCTGACCAAGTCCGAAAAGCTTGGCATAGTGGGAGATGGAATCTATGCCGGTGTCAACACCGACGGAGTAGAAGAAATAGTTGCAGGAATTCTGTATAGCGGTGGTGACATTAAGAGTACCGTGAGAGCCGGGATAGGTCCAGCACTTGTATTCATAGCCGCTGTACTTGTCATAAATGGCGCGGTCATATATCTGGGTGTGGGGTGTTATAGTGCCGGTCTGCAGACCCGCTATGGCGGTGTTCATCTTGAAGGTGGAGCCGGGGGAGTATGTACCCTTGGTGGCTCTGTTGTACAGGGGGGCGGCAGGATCGGAGGAAAGCTCGGCATAGTCGGAGAAGTAGCTTTCGATGTCGAAGGTGGGGTAAGAGGCGCTGGCGATAACGTCGCCTGTGCCGACCTCTATGGCGACTACTGCGCCGCCGGTTATTTTTTCATCTTCCTCACGTTCCGCGTTGATGTTCTCGATGGTGGACGCGAGAGATTCCTCGGCTACCTGCTGGCAGAGAATGTCCAGCGCGATGGTCACATTATTGCCTGCCTTGGGCTCCTGAGTGTATACCGAGTCAATAACGGTGCCGTTCTCGGCGCGGGTGATCAGCATTTTGCCGTCGGTGCCGTGAAGCTCATCTTCAAAGATCTGCTCCACGCCGTACTGACCGACCTTGGCGTTCATGGGATAGCCCAGTTCCTTATAGTAGGCATATTCATCGTCGTCCATGGAGCCGACGACGCCGAGAATGTGAGCGGCATAGTCGGTGTGATATTCGCGCACGGAGGTGGTTTCGATTGAAACGCCGGGCAGACCGTATTCCTTCACGGCAGACATGAACTCAAGGTCAATGTCGGAGGCGAATATGTAGTCGGGGAAATCGAACAGGGTGCAGGCCTCCAGCTCGTAGCGAATGCCCACGGCGATGCGGGCATCGGCATCGGAGAAATCCTCGGGTACGGAATAGTGCTCACGCAGCCATGTCATAAGCTCGGTGGCGGAAATTTCCGCAGGGAGGTCGAAGTGCTCTATGTAATTATCCAGCCATTCCCGCTGGGTCTGTGTCATGTCGGAAATATAGGTGAAGGGAGGCAGGGCGGAAACGGGGAACCTGTCGGTGTAGGAATAGCCCAGCTCGGTGCAGATGCCGGCGAGGGTCAGCAGGTCGCCGTTGGGGTTGCCGCCCGCAACAAGGCGCTGGCGGTCAATGCCTATGCTGTAGCCGAGGCGGTTGGATACCAGCACGCGGCCGTTGCGGTCGAAAATGCTGCCTCTTGAGGCGGGCACCGTCTGAGTGGACACGATGGTGTTTATGGACTGGTCATAGTAGTCATCGCCGTGTATCACCTGTAAATTGTAAAGCCCGAAAAGGGCAATGACGGACAGCAGCACCGGCACGAATATCATGGCGGCTGCTCTGCCGTAGGATACGGTTTTTCGCATAGCGCGGTCCTTTCGGCTCAGCGTCCTTTAAGTCGGGATATACCTCGGGATGCCCAGTATACGGGCAGGACGAAAATGAGAGAATAAGCAGTTTGGATAAGAACTCCGATAGCGCCGTCGGCGAGAGAAACGCCCATATAGGCAACGGAGGGGAAGGCCTGCATGGAAGAACAGACCAGTAGTGCGGCTGCAGAGAGAACAAGGAAAGAGGGGAAACCTTTGGCCAGAATGAACTCAGAGAGAAAGCCGCTGAAGAAACCGGTGAGCGTGAGCATGATAGTGAAGGCGAAACTGCTGCCCACGGAAAGGTCGCAGAGTATTCCTGCCACAAGACCCCACAGACCACCCTTGAGACCACCGTCGAATATACCGAAGCCAACTGCCGCAAGGGGCAGGGCGAGGGGGCATATGCCGCTGATCCTCAGGTGGGTGAAAACGTCGGTCTGAAGTATGTAAAGCAGGAGAAGTATGAGGGCGCGCAGAACGCCGCGTTTGAACTTCCTGACGCTCATGCTTATTCCTCCGGTTCGTAATCGGTGATGATGAACAGATAGGTAACTGCAGCAATATCGGCCTCGGGTTCCACTACGGCAGAGGCGGAGAGACCGGAGGGGTCAAGGCTGACGCTTTCGACGGTGCCTATAACAAGACCGGAGGGATATATGCCGCCCTTACCGGAGGTGATGACCTTGTCGCCTGCAACTACGCGAGAGGTATCCTCGATATAAGTAAGGCGCAGTTTACCATCACTCATGAGATTGAAATCTCCCTCGGCAATAGCGGTAACGCCCTCGTCGGTAAGCGCACCCACGCCGGAGGCGGAATCGAGAATGGTCTGCACGGTAGAGCTGCTTCGGCTTACCTCGGTGACCTGACCGATAAGGAAGCCGTCCTCGGTATTGTGCATTTCGGTGCCTATGCCGTCTGCAATTACGGGCATACCTGCGCCGAAGGAGGTGAAAAGGCTGGTGCGGGTGATAAGCTGCTCCCCCGTCCATTCCATTTCATCCGTAACGTAGCTCAGGTTAACGGAATGAGTAAAGCGGAGCTTAAAGGTTTCTTTTGGCTCAATGGGTACCGCCAGCATAAGCTTGTTGCTGTGATATCCTCTGAGGGTCAGCCTTGTATATAGTGGCGCTAAAAAAATTAACACCGATATAACAATTATCAGGGGAGCAAGCAGCTTGCTCCCCTTTTTGGTGTTTTGTTTTTTACCTGCGGGGCTCATTCAGCTCAAGGCCAATTACATGAGGCCCTTCTCGGTGAAGTACTTTACGGCACCGGGATGATACTCTACGGTTACGCCGTCAAATGCGGACTCAAGAGTTACATCGTTGCCGCGGGCATGGCCGGCAACAAGAGCGTCCTGATTTTCGAAGAGGGTCTTGGTGATGTTGTATACTACTTCCTCATCCAGATCCTTGGTGCAGGCCAGGATAGCCATCATTGCTACGCTGTCGGCAGCGGCTACGCC
>JAFXFT010000086.1 GCA_017513385.1 Oscillospiraceae bacterium
CATTTTTAAAAATCATGATATAAACCTCCCGCTTACTCTGTTCGCCATATTCAAATTTTTCTAACAATATTATATCAAACAAATGTGTAATTTTCCACATACTATCTGTTCGTCAAATTCAGGTTTGTTTTTGTTTACTTTATCATACTCCGCTGATTGTTTCAACAATTGGAAGAATAACTGCGTCGACTCCGCCCTCACTTTAAGTCAAAGGAACTTACACAGTTTTCATTGACATTCCTGCCTTCTTGCCCCAAAATGTAAGTATACGAAACAAGGAGGCTTACCATGACACTTAAAGAAGTTATGGCGCAGCAGCGCTTTGCCGTAGTTGGCGATACTCTCAACCCCGAAAAATACGCCTGCAAAATAAAGAATGCCATGCTCGACGCAGGCTACACCGTCCACGCCGTTGGCAAGGAGCTTGCAAGCATCAACGATATTTCCGAGGATATTGACATAATCGACCTTTGCATTCACCCCGTAAAGGGTTTGAAGCTTATGCAGGAATGCGAAAAGAGCTTCAAGTGCATAGTAATTCAGCCCGGCGCAGGCAGTGACGAGTTGAAAGCATACCTTAATGAAAAGAACATGCCTTATATTGAGGATTGTCTTCTCATCGGACTTGCAGACTTTCCCCGCCGCTGATTGACACATAGCTTATATGGGTTTATAATCAATGCATATTAAATTAAATGGAGGTAATCCTAATGGCAGCTAATTTCTTTGAAGTATGGGGCAAGGAATCCCCCGAAACCATGAAGGCCTTTATGGGCTTCACCGGCGAACTGCAGAACAACTCCGGTCTTGATGCAAAGACCTTCCAGCTGGTTTATCTTGCACTCCAGGCATCCCGCGGCGCTGTAGCATCCGTTATGGCTCACGCAGGCTTTGCAAAGGCAGCAGGCGCAACCCGCGAAGAGGTTGCCGGCGCTGTTCTCACCACTCTTATGTACTGCGGCATCAACGGCGTATCCGACTGCCTCGCCGAGGCTCTTCAGGCCTACGACGCAGCACCCTGATTTTTTACAAAAAGGAATTATACAATGATTGAAAAAAAGCCCGTTCCCTCTATGGACGAATGGCTGAGGGAAGCTAAGGCTGACCCCAGCGCCGAGAAGATCGGCATGTATCTCACCCACAACGGCACTGTGCGCAAAACCGCCAAGGCCAAGGTTCGCAACGGCGACGTTAATGCCGAAAACGTCACCGGCATGCTTTTCTCCTATGACGAGGAGAAGGTTGCCGCCGCTATTGACGAAGCCTATAAGCTGGACGGAATTTACTACATCAAGGTCTGGCTCAATCAGGGCGAGCTTCAGGTGGGCGATGACATTATGTATGTTCTCATCGGCGGCGATATCCGCCCCCATGTTGTGGACGCGCTCCAGTTCCTTGTTGAGCGCATCAAGACCACCTGTGTGGTCGAAACCGAGCTTCATTAAGCGCAAAAACAGTAGGTTCGCTCGAACCTACTGTTTTTTTACCCTTATTCTTCTCTGCACCAGTCTTCTATCATTGCCTTGCAGGAGCGGGACATTTCAACACTGAAATCGGAGTTCCATTTACGCTTGCAGAAGCGCTGTACCCAATCAACAAAAGCCTCGCCGCTTGCTCCCTCTCTTGCCATGAGCATTTCGCCCATAGCGGCGGCTTTAGCGGAATCGTATCCGTTTTCGTGGACAACATCCTCCACTCGGAATCTGTTGGGTTTGGTGCGATTCAGCTGCTGCTCGGTAGGATAGCCAAATACCAGCATAGCAGCGGGAACAACATACTTGGGCAGCTTGAGCAGTTCCTTGTGAATCTCATAATTCTCGGTTATATCACCGATATAGCAAGAGCCGATACCAAGGCTTTCAGCCGCTATCACAGCGTTCTGCGCCGCTATAATAGCATCTGCTTCAGCGAGCATCATATCGCCGTGGGCAGGCTTTCTTACCTCGTCCATGTGCTCACAGAAAACGTCATACCAGCGACGGTAATCCGCGCAGAAAATGAGCACCATTTCTGCTTTTGCTATAAAGGGCTGATTATCGCAGGTGACGGCAAGACGCTCCTTAAGTTCCTGATCGGTTATATCGAGTATGGTATAAAGATTCATATTGCCCGCAGATGGTGCCTGAATTGCAGCCTCAAGTATGGCTCGCTTATCCTCGTCGGAAATTCTTTTATCCTCAAAAACTCGCATGGATTTTCTTTTGTGTATAAGCTCAAGAGTTTTGTTCATGACTTACTCCTTTTTTCGTTTTTTCATAGTTTACCACGTTTTTTCCCCTTTGTGAATACACATACTAAAGCGAAGGAGTGATAAGCATGATACAGAACGATACCGTCAAGCTACTGCGCGAATGCGACGCAGGCATAAAAATGGGCGTAGCCTCTATAAATGACGTTATCGACGGCATAAGTAACCGACGTTTCAGAAATTGTCTGAGCGAATGCCGCCGTGAGCACAAGGTTCTTGAAAATGAGGTCAATGAACTGCTGGGTCAGTACGGCGACGAAGGCTAGGAGCCCAATTTCATGGCAATGAGCATGAGCCACATGAAAACTGAAATTAAAATGGGCTGGGACAGCTCCGACGCTACCGCGGCAGACCTGCTGACCGACGGCTGCAACATGGGTGTGAAATCCCTTAACCGTTACCTCAACCAATATAAAGCCGCCGACGAAGTCTCCAAGGACATCGCCAAGCGGCTAATAAATCTCGAGCAGCAGCTGAGCACCGATATTCGCCAGTACCTGTAAAATCACAAAGGAGATGAGCTTGAAGCTCATCTCCTTTTTATGTCATTCTTCTTTAAGTCCACCGAGGACCTTATAAAGCAGTTCGTAAAGGCGAACTGTTTCCTCTGCGTTAAGCTTTACGCAGCAGCCTACCTTTGCAGGCACTTCAAGGGCTGCATCGCGCAGAGCCCAGCCAGCATCGGTCAGTTCAACATTAAGCACTCTTTCGTCCTCGTCGGAACGATAACGGCGCAGGAAGCCCTTTGCCTCAAGGCTCTTGAGAACGGGAGTAAGCGTGCCGGAATCGAGATAGAGCTTTTCCCCAAGCTCCTTTACATTCAGCTTCTTATGCTCCCAAAGTACCATCATGGCTATATACTGAGTATAGGTAAGGTTAAGTTCGTCAAGGTACGGACGATACTGTTTGACTACTTCCTTGGAACAGGCATACAAAGGAAAACACAGTTGGTTTTCCAGCTTAAGGGCATCATATTTCTCCAATTATGTCACCTCATATTATACAATGTATCGACATTATAACCCTTATTTCGCAACTTTGCAAGCGATTGCAGAGCATATTTTAGACAAAATGGGGCCGTTTTTTTTGGTAGTATTCAACGAATTTCGTCCTTGACTTTCAGGCGCAACCAAATCGCATCAAGCTATTAATTATCATTGCAAAACACGGCTCATAATGGTATAATATTTGCGTTTTTGGCCAAATGACATTTTATTCGAGGTATATACATAAAATGCAAACTCAGCTTACTAAAAAATTCAAATGGAGCTTGCTCCCTGTTATATTCACTCTGGCATGGCCTACCATGCTTGAACAGCTTATGCAGACCGCCGTGCAGTATATAGACACCGCTATGGTCGGCTCTCTCGGCACAGAAGCAACTGCTGCCGTAGGCGCTACCAGCACGGTAAACTGGCTTATCGGCAGTTCAATTTCCGCGTTGGGTGTCGGTTTCCTGTCTTTTATCGCACAGGCATACGGCGCAGGAGACAAGCAGCGCGCCTCCCGCACCGCCTCTCAGGCTGTGCTCGCAGTTCTCGTCACCGGCATTCTTTTCACAATCCTCCCCCTCGCTCTCAGCGGGCTCGTTCCCAAGTGGATGCAGGTTGACCCCTCCATACAGGAGCTGTCCTCTACATATTTCTTCATTCTCTACACCCCCATGCTCGCCCGAGCGGCAAGCATAATCTTTGGCACTATGCTCCGCGCCGTGGGTGACACTAAAACGCCCATGCGCGTGGGCATATGGGTAAACCTTATAAACGTGGTACTCAATTTCTTCCTTATCTATCCCACCCGCACCGTCAGCATTTTCGCCTTCTCCCTTACCGTTCCCGGTGCAGGCTGGGGTGTAGTCGGCGCAGCCGTTGCCAGCGCTATCGCCTTTGCAATAGGCGGCATCGCCATCACTGCGGCTCTTTGGAAGCACCCTGTTATCTCCCCCAAGGGTCAGAGTCTCAAGCCCGACCTGCAGGTGCTCCGTCCCTGCCTTAAAGTAGCTATACCCAATATGTTCCAACGCTTCGGCACCTCTCTCGGTTACGTTGTTTTCGCCGCAATGATAAACTCCACCGGTGAAATATCCACCGCCGCTCACACCATTGCAAACACTGTTGAATCCGCTTTCTATATTCCCGGCTACGGCATGCAGACCGCTGCCGCAACTCTTGCCGGAAATGCCCTCGGTGCAAAGGACAAGCAGCGCATGAAGGACCTCGCCCGCATGCTTATGCTCATAGAGGTATGCCTGATGATAATCTCCGGAGGTCTGCTGTTTACTTTTGCCCCCGTTATGATGGGCCTGTTCTCCAAGGACGCACAGGTAATTGCGCTCGGCTCCACTGTTCTCCGTATGGTCGCAGTTTCCGAACCTTTCTACGGCATTTCCATTATCATAGAGGGTATGCTGCAGGGTGTTGGTAAAACCATGACTCCCTTTGTCTACAACATCATCGGTATGTGGGGCATACGCATTGTCGGCACATTCATCTGCACCCAGCTTCTCGGATATGGTCTCGTTTCCGCATGGGCCTGTATGATAGGCCACAATCTCCTGCTATTCTGTCTTTTCGTTATCCACTATCTCCGCGGCAAATGGAATCCGATGAATAGGTTAAGCGCATAAAATTATCCCCTGCACTGTGACGGTGCAGGGGATTTTTAC
The DNA here is from genome assembly GCA_017513385.1 of Oscillospiraceae bacterium. GTDB lineage: Bacteria > Bacillota > Clostridia > Oscillospirales > Oscillospiraceae > RGIG6375. The sequence continues at coordinate 4,914 of JAFXFT010000086.1, forward strand.
GTTTATCAATATCCGAATATTCCCTTAGCGTCCTGCATATTCTGCAGGATATTTACTTTAAACGGGCAGCGGTGCATGCAGGACTTGCAGCCTATGCAGTTTCCGCCGTGAACCTTCAGCGCCTTATAATGCTCGCGCACGGTTTCGGGAACCTCACCTTGCGCTTTTGCAAGGTTAAGAAACTTTGTGACACTTGCTATATCTATACCTCGGGGACAGGGTGCGCAGTGGCCGCAGTACATACAGTGTCCTTCCCAGCTTATCTTTGGGAAGCTGGCAAATACGGAGGCATAATCCCGCTCCTTGCGGCTTGCATCCTCATATGCTGCAGACAACTTCAAATCATCAAGACTTCTTGCACCGGAGAGCACTGTTGCAACAGCGGGGCGGGTCAGTGCGTAATGTATGCACTGGTTTACGGTAAGCGCCTTGCCTGCGGGAGAATCAGAAGTGAGCAAATCTCCGCCGCCAAAGGCTTTCATTACGGTTATACCCACGCCCATGCGCTGGCAAGTTTCGTAAAGTTCCTCACGCAGCGGATCGAGATTGAGAAGCTGCTTTTCGTAACTTTCGTCTGCCCAAAGGGTCTCACAATCCTCGTCACCGGGCAACAGATCGTAGCAGGGGTTTACGCTGAACATCAGCACCTCAATATCGCCAGTTTTGATTGCTTCAAGAGCCGCAATGGGGTTATGGCTGCTCATGCCGATATGATGTATCTTCCCTGCCGCTTTCAGCTGCTTTGCGTAGTCGAGAATGCCGTTATCCACAACCTGCCGCCATGTTTCAAGGGAGTCAACGTAGTGGATCATGCCTATATCAACATAGTCCGTACCGAGATTACTCAGCATGCTTTCAAAGGCTCCCTTGACCTTATCGAGCTCGCGGGTTGCATAATACTGCTCGTCCTTCCAAGCGGAGCAAAGATGACCCTGAATGTAAAACTCACTTCTGTGGCTGCGTATGGCATTGCCTACGCGGCGATGCATATCGGGATTGGAGCTGTAAAGATCCATACAGTTTATTCCCTGGGAAAAGGCGTATGCAAACATTTCCTCGGTGAATGCTTCGTCCTTGCCGTTGAAGCCCTCGCAGCCGAGACCTATTTCACTGACCATAAGGCCGGTTTTGCCAAGCTCTCTGTATACCATGTTCTTCACTCCTCAGCACTGCTTGATAAGGCGGATATAGAACTCCGCAGATTTCCTGATGGTTTCAAGTCTTATGCGCTCGTTATGACCGTGGATAGTGCCGCGTTCCTCCTTGGTAAGATCCATTGCAGAGAAGCGGTAAACTCTGTCGGAAATACGACCATAATGTCGGCTATCGGAGCACTGGAACATAAGATAAGGCGAAACAAGAGTTCCTTTCCATGTGGAAGCCACGCTGGAGGCTACTTTCTCCCATCCGGGGCAATCGGTGGCGGAAATACGGCTGGGTTCGTTGCCGCGAATAGCAGTAATCTCAACATTGGGATCGTTAACAGTCTTTTTGATGTACTCAAGGGCGCTCGCCATGCTGTCGGCGGGATTAAGGCGTATGTTGGAAACCATTGACGCCTCGGGAGGAATTACGTTGGAAACGCTGCTGCCCTCCATCATTGTAAATGCAACTGTGGTACGCATGAGAGCGTTCAACTCACCGCCGCTCTTCTTGCAGAGAATATCAAGCACCCAGCCAAAGCACCACATATTTGCAAATATCATGCGGTAAAGCAGGCTGGAATGTCTGCCGAGAGTATCGAACATCTCCGCTACAGGCTTTGTAAGATGCAGCTTGAAGTGATTGTTCTCCATATTACAGCAGGCACGTGAGAGTATGCCTACAGGTGTATGTGGCTTGGGAGCGGACGCATGACCGCCGGCGGATTTGCAGCGGTACTCTACGTCTATCATGCCCTTTTCGGCTATACCAATAAGCCCGCAGGGTGCGGACACGCCCGGAAATACGTCCTGAACCACAGCTCCGCCCTCGTCAACAACCAGCGCGGGAGTGATGCCCTTTTCCTCAAACCAGTCCACGATATGAACCGCGCCCTCGCCGTTTATCTCTTCGCCGCCGGAGAAAGCGAAGTATACATCATTTTCGGGAGTAAAACCTTCGCCTATAAGGTGGTCGGCTGCCGACATTGCAGCATTAAAGGTAACTTTTGTATCAAGAGTGCCACGGCCCCACAGCACGCCGTCCTCGATGATTCCCTCAAAGGGAGGCTTTTCCCAGCCCTCCTCGTTTACGGGTACTACATCGTAATGAGACATAAGGACCGCAGGTTCACCGTCATTTTTACCTTTCCAGCGGAACAGCAGTGCTCTGTCGG
>JAFXFT010000087.1 GCA_017513385.1 Oscillospiraceae bacterium
AAACTGGAGCGGGTGATGGGAATCGAACCCACGTATCCAGCTTGGAAGGCTGGTGTTCTACCATTGAACTACACCCGCATATCTCCCTCAGTCGCTTAGAAATATTACCACATTTCACTATCGCTTGTCAACACTATTTTCAAGTATTTTTATTTTTTCCGGGTTTTTATGGGAAAATACCCCCAGCAATTAATAATTGCCAATCTCGACATAATATGATAGAATGCTTTAATAAGTGTCCTATTTGGGAGATGATATGATGAGTAATCAGAAACCTATAAGAGGTACCATTTTCGGCGGCTTCAATAAGAAAGACGTTGCCGGATATATCGAGGAGCTTTCCAAGAAGTCCGGTGAATACAAGGCTGAAAGCGAGCAGCTTCGTGAGCGCTGTGATGAACTGGAGAACTACAGACAGACTATAGATGAGCTGCAGGATGATTTTGACAATGCAAAGAGAGAGCTTGACGATGCTTATGCCGAAATAGAGCAGCTCAAGGCTGAAATTGCACGTTTGAAGGACGATAACACCGCCCTTTCCACTGAGCTGGAGTCAATCAAATTAGATGCCGAGGCTTATAAAGTAGCCCGCGAACAGCTTGTTTCCCTCGAGCTTGATGCTAACCGCAGAGCTGTGGAACTCGAACGCGATGCAAAAGCCAATGCAGACAGAGTCCTCGCCGAGGCACGTGACAGCATTATCGGTCTGCAATCATCTCTCGAGAGCATTCGCCGCGATGCGCTCCGCATGAAGGACAGCCTGCACGCCCAAATAACCGGTATTGAAAGCAGCATTGATGACCTCGCCGCTCTCAGTCGCAGTAAGCAGGAGTACCTCTCTCAGTACACAAAACGCGAGAACTAAGGAGCACATTATGGCACAGCGAGTTTTCAATATTACCACCGAACAGCTCAAGGATAGCATTCCTCAGCTTTCTGTGGGCGACAGAGTATATCTCAGCGGCACTGTATACACAGCCCGCGACGCTGCGCATAAGCGCATTTTCCAGCTGCTGGACGCGGGAGTAGCTCTCCCCTTCCCCATCGGAAACAGCATAGTTTATTATGCCGGACCAACTCCCGCCAAGAACGGCATGGCAGTTGGCTCCTGCGGCCCCACTACCTCCTCCCGTATGGATGCATTCTCCCCCAGGCTTCTCGACCTTGGAATGATCGCCATGATCGGCAAGGGCGACCGCTCTCAGGAAGTCATCGATGCAGTCAAGCGAAACGGCGCAATATATCTCTGCGCAGTTGGCGGAGCAGGCGCTCTCATAGCAAAATGCATCACCGCCGCCGAGGAAATCGCTTTTCAGGAGCTCGGCTGCGAATCTGTGAAAAAGCTTACAATATCCGAGCTACCCTTGATAGTGGGCATAGACGCCTCCGGCAACTCGATATTTGAAAGGAATTAACAATGGATTTTAATACCGCGTACAAACTCAACAGCGCTATAACAAAGCGCCGCAGCTTTAAAAGCTTTATACAGAAGCCTCTTGACGAGGCTCTCATTGAGGAGCTAATTGATTTTATATCTGCAATTAATGCTCCTTCGCAGGACGAAATCGATTGGAATTTCGACACGCTGCCTTATCTTGATATGGTAAAGCTATGCAGCCGCGAACCCGGATTGAAAGCTCCCCATTATCTGATTCTCCGCGCAGAGAAAAAGCAGTTTTCCTTGCAGATGAGCGCATATATCGGTGAAATGGCAGTTCTGTTCCTCACCTCAAAGGGTATTGCCACAAGCTGGCTTGGCAATCTGCCCATTTCCGAGGATTTCCCTGACTCTCTGCCCTTTGTTGCTGCAATTGCCTTCGGACGCTCTGAAGAAGAATTCCGTGATGGCAACTTCCTTGACAGATTGCCTGCCGGAAAATCCTGCTTCGGTCAGTATTCAAAATTCCGCGATATTATGGATGCCGCCCGTTTCGCGCCCTCTTTCCTTAACAAACAGCCTTGCGCTTTTGTTGCTGACGAGAGGAACTCTATTCACGTATTTCGGAAAAAAGTATTTCTTAACAATCCTCTGCTTTCCTATTCTCAGTGCCTTGATGCCGGTGTTGCGATGGCGCATCTTGAGGTTGCCGCTATTGCAAATGGCAATGAAGGTTCTCATGTGTATCGACTCAGCAAGCCGCCCATGTTCAAGAATATGATATATCAGGCATCTGTAGCCGTTGAATAATAACAAAAACCGCCCGGAACATTACGTTCCGGGCGATATTTTTATCCTTTGATAGAACCTATCATTATACCTTTGACAAAATATTTCTGCACAAAGGGATAAATGCAAAGAATTGGTGCGGTGGCGAAGATAATAGTAGAATACTGGATCAGCTTTTTATAATTATCAAAGTTACCAAGTGTAGAAAGATCGACTTCACTGGTACCACTGCTTTCTATAAGAATCTCGCGCAGGATTATCTGCAGAGGATACAGCTGACGATTAGTAAGGTAGATGGCAGCGGTCAGGTATTCGTTCCACTTACCAACCGAGTAAAACAGCGCAATAACCGCAATAGTCGCTTTAGTAAGAGGAAGAACTATCTTAAACAATATGGTCAGGTGGCCTGCACCGTCAAGCTGAGCAGATTCTTCAAGACTGTCGGGCAAGGTAGTAAACGCCGTTTTGATAATAATTATATTGAAGATCGAAATAAGACCCATAACAATAATTACCCAACGAGTATTTACTATATGCAGGGCACGGTTGACAAGATAAGTAGGAATAAGGCCACCGTTAAAGAACATAGTAAGGGTGAGTATAATCGTAAGATACTTCATCCACATGGTTCTTCTTCTGGACATACAATAAGCCGCTAGCGAAGAGAAAATTATACACAGGAAGCAGCCTGCACCAACGTAGAAGATGGTATTGGCATAGCCTCTGATAAGAGAGTTATTTCTCAATACAACGGTATAGCCCCTAAGGGTTACAGGGCCGCTTTCTGAAAGAGGCCACATGATGATACCGGAGCTGCGAGTAACATCGGTAGGATCACTTATGGATGCCATCAATACATGCCAAAGAGGCAGCAAGCAAACAAAAGCAAGAGCCGCAAGAATAATGGTATTAATAACCTTGAACACTATGCGACCCGGAGTTTCTCTGATTTTCATATCTATACAAACCTCATAGACAAAACTCTGCCCCGCTTCCCTAAGAAAGCGGGGCAGCCATTGTTAATTCTTTGAATATTAACCCTTGATGGAGCCGATCATAACGCCCTTTACGAAATACTTCTGAACGAAGGGATAGATGCAAAGGATGGGCAGGGTTGCAAAGATGATGGTGGAGTACTGAATGAGCTTCTTATAGAGGTCATAGTTACCGAGGGTAGACAGGTCAACCTCAGAGGTACCGGAGTTCTCGATAAGGATCTCACGCAGGATTATCTGCAGAGGATAGAGGTTTCTGTTGGTCAGATAAATAGCTGCGGTCAGGTACTCATTCCACTTACCAACTGCATAGAACAGAGCGATAACAGCAATGGTAGCCTTGGTAAGAGGAAGAACTATCTTGAAGAGGATGGTCAGGTGGCCTGCGCCATCAAGCTGTGCCGACTCTTCAAGGCTGGCAGGAAGAGACTGGAATGCAGTTTTTATAATGATGATGTTGAAGATGCTGATAAGACCCATGGCAATGATAACCCAGCGGGTGTTAACGATGCCGAGGAACTTGTTAACCATGTAGGTGGGGATAAGACCACCGTTGAAGAACATGGTGAAGGTCAGCATGATGGTGAGGTACTTCATCCACATGGTTCTTCTTCTGGACATGCAGTATGCAGCCAGGGAGGAGAATACGATGCAGAGAAGGCAGCCTGCGCCAACGTAGAAGATGGTATTGGCATAACCTCTGATGAGGGAGTTATTCTTAAGAACAACAGTGTAGCCCTTGAGGGTTACGGGGTGACCTTCGCTGTGGAGAGGCCACATGATGATACCAGAGTGCTGGGTAACATAGGTGGGGTCACTGATGGAAGCCATAAGAACGTGCCACAGGGGAACGAGGCAAACGAATGCAAGGGCTGCCAGAATGATAGTATTGATAACCTTAAATGCTATACGACCCGGAGTTTCTTTAATCTTCATTCTCGATAACCTCCTTGATTAGAACAGGCTGGTCTCGGAGTACTTGCGGCTGATTGCGTTGGAGATGAAGAGCAGCAGCATGTTAACAACCGAGTTGAACAGACCGACGGAAGTACTATAACCGAAGTCGCCTTCGATAAGACCACGTCTGTAAACGAAAGTGGAAATAACGTCAGCAGTTTCGTAGGTAAGAGGTCTATAGAGGAGGAGAACCTTCTCCATAGCAACGCTCAGCAGGCTACCAACCTGGAGAATGAGCATGATGATGATGGTGGGAGCGATACCGGGGATAGTGATATGTATGGTCTGCTTCCATCTGCCAGCACCGTCGATCTTTGCTGCTTCGTAGAGTTCCTGGTCAACACCGGAGAGAGCAGCCAGATAGATGATGGAGCCGTAGCCGATGCCCTGCCAAGTGCTGGAGAATACGAAGATGTGGGGGAATGCTTCCTTAACAGAGAGCATATCCTTCTTCTGATCGATGAGGCCCAGCTTGAAGAGCAGGTCAGTCAGTGCACCGTCATATGCGAAGAAGTCGGTGATGATACCACAGATAACAACCGTAGATACGAAGTAGGGCATGTAGCTGATGGTCTGAACGACTTTCTTGAAGTACTGGTTCTCAACTTCGTTGAGGAGCAGTGCAAGGATAACAGGTGCGGGGAAGTTGATGATCATGGAGTAAATACTAAGAACGAGGGTGTTTCTAATCAGACGCCACAGGTAGTAGCTCTGGAAGAAATCGATAAAGTTCTTCAGGCCTATCCATTCACTGAAGAAAATACCGCCTCTGGCTGTGTAATCCTCGAATGCGAGCAATATACCGCCCATGGGTATATAGTTCCAAATAAGGAAGTACAAAACAACCGGAATTGCAAGAAGGTAGACTGATTTATTTCTAGTCCAGTCTTTTTTAATGTCTTTGATGCGCATACCGTCTTCTCCTTTTCCAACCGAATTACTTAAATGATTTATTGCCGGTTTATGCTATTTAACAATAAAATCACCTTTGGTCTTGTCTATTATAACATACTCTGTTGAAATATCAAGCAAAAATTTATTTATTTTTCAATTATTTTTGAGCAAATTGCTGACCTAACCCTATCTCGAATACTTTTAAAGAACATTTATGTACAAAAATCGCCTATTTTAGCCGTTTTTTCTTATAGTCAACATTACCATATGAGAGTTTTCACGTATATATTACCCTGTTTTGGAAGCTTCAAAAGGCATATTTACGCATCCTTATCATTAAAATTTACTATATCGAGTGTCAAAATTGCGCTTTTTGGAGGAAATGAACAAATGCACAGTAAGAAGCTATTCAAAAACACGGCGCTTATGACTTCCTTCTCCGTGCTGATGCGGATAATAGGCTTGAGCTTTCAGGTATTTATATCCAATACCATCGGTGCAGAGGGTATCGGTCTGTTTCAGCTGGTCATGTCCGTTAATTCCCTTGCGATAACCGTAGCAACATCCGGAGTTCGTTTCGCTGTAACAAGGCTGGTTGCCGAGGTAATCGGCGAGAGAAAGGCACAGGACGTTCGGAGGGTGGTACGATGCTGTTTCATTTACGCGACCGCTTTTGGGCTGATAGCATTTTTCCTTGTTTTCTTCAATGCGGAATATCTTGCAGAGTTTTGGGCAGGTGATATACGCACTGCTATGCCCATAAAGATTTTTTCTCTCGGGTTGATATTCATATCGATCACCACCGTTACCGGCGGCTATTTTACCGCAGCAGGGCGCATTGGCCGTGGCGCGCTTATTCAGCTTGCCGAGCAGCTGATGATGATTTCCTTCACAATGCTTCTACTCCCCCGCGCCGCCGGTGACATGGTAGTTGGCTGCTCAACTATAGCTGCAGCATCTGTGGCTGCCGATTTGCTCATATTTATAATAAGCATAGTTGTATATCTTTTCGATGTGCGCCGTTACGGACGTTCTTTCGTCAAGGGAAAATACTTTTCCCGTTTGATAAGCATAGCGATGCCTTTGGCACTGAGCGCATACGCACGAACCGTACTCAGTACGCTGCAGCACATGCTTACTCCCGCAGGACTTCGTAAGTCCGGTGCTTCCGCCGAAGAGGCGTTATCCTCCTACGGCATAGTGCACGGTATGGCACTCCCGCTCGTACTCTTCCCCTCCGCCCTGTTCACTTCCCTTGCCGAGCTCCTTATCCCCGAACTTACTGAGCATCAGGTTTCGGGCAACACTGCAATGGTCAACAAAACTGTAAACCGCATTCTCAAACTTTGCCTTGCCTTCTCAATATGCTGCGCCTCAGTGCTTTTCACATTCGGAGATAATCTTGGCAGCACTTTATACAACAACGATTCCGTGGGGCACTACGTGAAGCTGTTGGCTCCCCTTGTAATTATAATGTATATGGATACCGTTACCGATGGCATGCTCAAGGGGCTTGGGCAGCAACTTTACACCATGGGCGTGAATATCGCCGACGCAGCCCTTAGCCTTGCAATGGTTTTCTGGCTGCTGCCAATATACGCAGTAAAAGCATACATATTTATGATATTCACCACCGAATGCATCAATTTCATATTGAGCATGCTGCGTCTTGTCCGCATGGCAGAAATACGCATCAATATAGGTGACATTCTCGTTCCGCTGATATGTTCCCTGCTTGCAGTAAATATCGCTCAACTACTTTTAAATGTGACCGGTTCCGTCGGAACAAAAATCGGACTTGCTGCAGCACTGTGCCTGTCTGCTATTCTGTGCGCACTGCTGCTGCGGCTGTTTTTCTCACTCGATCGTGAACGCTCACCGATACGAATATAAGTGACAAATCCGCTGTTGTGTGGTATACTATTATAATAAGTAAGACTCGCACATTCGGAGGATATTCATTATGAAACTGATGGTCATAGATGGAAACAGTATACTTAACCGAGCCTTTTATGGCATTCGTCTGCTCTCCACTGCGTCCGGACTTTACACCAACGCAGTATACGGTTTTCTCAATATACTTCAGCGCTTGCTTAGCGAGGATAAGCCTGACGCACTCTGCGTAACCTTTGACCTCAAGGCCCCAACCTTCCGCCATAAGATGTACGACGGATACAAGGCAAGCCGCAAAGGTATGCCTGACGAGCTGGCAATGCAGGTACCTTATATCAAGTCTGTACTAGACGCGATGAATATCCCTCGCTATGAGCTGGAAGGCTACGAAGCCGATGACCTTATCGGCACGATCTCCCGCCGTTGCTCCGATGCCGGTTGGGAATGCATTGCCGTAACCGGTGACCGCGACAGCCTGCAGCTTATTACGGACAGTACTCACGTTAAGCTTGTCACATCCAAGGCCGGCAAGAATGAATATGTGGAATATGATCCCGCAGTATTTTTTGAAAAATACGGCTTTGAGCCCATACACCTCATCGATTTGAAAGCTCTCATGGGCGACAGTTCTGACTGCATTCCCGGCGTTGCCGGTGTCGGTGAAAAGACAGCCACTGATCTTATTTGCAAATACCGCACTATTGACAATGTTTTTGCCGCCATTGGCAGCGGTGACCTGAAGCCCGCTGTCGAAAAGAAGCTCACCGCCGGCAAAGAAAGCGCTGAGATGTCCTATACACTTGCAAAAATCATCACCGACGCTCCGCTGGATTTCTCTGCCGATGCTAATCGCATAAAGCCCTACAACAATGATGATCTGTATAAGCTCTTTACCGAGTTGGAATTTTCCAAGCTAATTGAAAAATTCGGACTTACTGCACCTGGTGGCAGCTACACCGTAAGCAGTACGCTGGAACACAGCGCCATTCCCCTTTATACTGCAAACGAGGTAAAGGAAGCAGCGACTGCCTTTGTCTGTAAGCAGATATTCATCGTATGCTCCGATGACTTGGCTGACATTACATTCGGTGCAGGAGACCGCTTCTATTACCTTTCCGATGCCTCCACAGAGGTGCTCGCTCCCCTTTTCGCCCTTGAGCACAAGGTTGGTCACAACATCAAGGACGTTCAGCTTGCTCTTCTTAAAAAGGGACTTTCTGTGGACGGTTGGGAATTCGACGTTGCTTTGGCAGCTTATCTTCTTGACCCCACCGCCTCGGATTATCCCATCGACAGACTTGCCGCGCACTATTGCGGAGTGGAGCTTTCCCACACAGCAGCCAATGAACAGCTTTCTCTGCTTGACGAGCCGGATAAGAACAACAACGCAGGCGAAGCCGCAGCCTTGGAGTTGCTTTATCCCCTGTTGAGAGAAAAGCTCCGCGAACTGGATATGGAAAAGCTCTATTATGACATCGAGCTGCCTCTCTGCCCCGTTCTCGCTGAGATGGAATACATCGGCTGCCTTGTAGACCGTGATGCACTCATCGAATACGGAAAGCTGCTCGCCGCCAATATCAGTGTATTTGAAAATGACATTTATCAGCTTGCAGGCGAGCAATTCAATATCAACTCCTCCAAGCAGCTCGGCACTATTCTTTTTGATAAGCTTGGTCTCCCCCCTGTCAGCAAAACCAAGAGCGGCTACTCCACCAATATCGAGGTTTTGGAAAAGCTGCAGGGCAAGCACCCGATCATCGAGGATATAATTAACTACCGCCAGCTCACCAAGCTCAAATCCACCTACGCTGATGGTCTGCTCAAGGAAATTCGCGATGACGGGCGCATTCATACACGATTCCACATGACTGTTACCGCCACCGGCAGACTTTCCTCTACCGAGCCCAATCTGCAGAATATTCCCGTTCGCACCCAGCTCGGCGAGGAGTTCCGCAAGATGTTCATTGCGCCTGCCGGTCAGCTTCTTGTAGACGCAGACTACTCCCAGATAGAGCTCCGCCTGTTGGCACACATTTCCGACGATAAAACCATGCTGGACTATTTTGCCAAAGGCATGGATATTCACCGAGCTACTGCCGCACAGGTATTCGGCGTAGAGCC
>JAFXFT010000088.1 GCA_017513385.1 Oscillospiraceae bacterium
GTTTTCGCCGCGCCGCCATCTCCCAGCACCAGCGCCTTTCTGTCCGTTACGTCCACACCTGCGGTCCGTACCATATACAGAAATCCCTCATAGTCGGTATTGTGGCCGTAAAGGCTGCCGTCGGAACGGCGAACGATGGTATTCACGCTGCCTATCTTCTCCGCCGCGGGAGAAAGCTCTGCGCAGTATGGTATCACCGTCTGCTTATAGGGAATTGTAACGTTTATTGCGTCGAAGTCCCCACTCTGCAGGAACTCGCCCACAGCCTCCGGCTCCCGCTCAAAGAGCGCGTAATCGTAGCCCTTGAGGGCTTTATGTATCTGGGGAGAAAAGCTGTGCCCCAGCTTTCTGCCTAAAAGTCCGTAAACTGCCATCACACCATCTCCGAATAGCTGCCCAAATAACGGAACTGCTCGCAAGAGGATTCCAACTCACCGATGAGGGTAATAAACTCGGGAGAATAGACCGAAGTTTCGAGGTCGAAGTAGAACATGAACTCAAAGTCACGGTCGGGCAACGGGCGGCTTTCCAGCTTGGTTAGGTTGATGTCCAGCGCATAAAAGCGGGACAGCAGCTTATAAAGCGCACCGGGTTTGTGGTCGGTCATAATCATAATACTGGTCTTATCCGCACCAGGATATATTTCCAGCTTCTTGCTTATACAGATGAAACGGGTGTAGTTATTGCCCTTGTCCTGCACAGACTCAGCCAGACAACCGAGACTATAAAGCTCGGCACAGGAACGAGAGGACAGAGCCGCAATGTCGCCGCGTGGCGACTCAGCTACCATCTTGGCAGCCACTGCGGTATTCTCGCAGGCTATAACCTTTACGCCTGTCAGCTTCTTAAGGAACTCGGAGCACTGGCTTATGGCCTGCTCGTGGGAATATATCGCCTTTATATCCTCCAGCTTTGTTCCCTTCTTGACCAGCAGATTGTGGTCTACCTTAAGGCGGGTAGAGCGGACAATATTAAAATCATATTTTATCATAAGGTCGTAAATCTTATTTACTGAGCCTGCGGTACTGTTTTCAAGAGGCAGAACACCGTATCGGCAAAGCCCCTGCTCGATAGCTGCAAAAACTCCCTCGAAATTGTTGAAATACATGATGTTCGGCATAGAGAACATCTTCTCGCAGGCAATCTGCGAATAAGCGCCCTCAACGCCCTGACAGGCTACCTCGGCGCTGCGCGGGAACAGGCGTTCCGTATTCTCCACTGCATCGGAAATACGCTTCTGCAGTTCTGTGCCCTCATTGAGCAGACGACCTTGATAGGATCTGCTGAGCTCGAACATCAGAGAATAGAGGACGTGAGTATATGACTTGAATTCTTCATCAGTCTTGCTCACAATGTCGTTGAGCTTCTGGCGCTCGCGTGCCTTATCAAGAATTGCCTTGCCGTTTGCTTTCTTATATTCAGCCACATCTGCCGCAACTCTCATGCGTTCCTGAAACAGACGAACTATTTCATTATCTATATTGTCGATCTGCTCTCTCAAATCCTTGAGATCCATGGTTATCTCTCCTTAATGTAATCCATATATGCATCGTAGATTGCGATTGCTGCCGCTGCCTCTATGCAGGGCACTGCGCGGGGAATTATGCATGGATCATGGCGACCTCCGATTGTCAGTTTCACCGCCGTTTTATTCTTTATGTCCACGCTGTCCTGTTCCTTATCAATGGATGGTGTAGGTTTCACCGCAGCTCGGAAGATGAGGGGCATTCCCGAACTGATACCGCCAAGAATACCGCCGTGATTATTTCCAGCGGTGCGGATTTCATCATTTTCCACCACAAATGGATCGTTGTGGGAGCTGCCGCGCATTTCAGAGGCTTCAAAGCCTGCGCCGAACTCAATACCCTTTACGGCAGGAACGCCGAACACAATCTGTGCAATGCGGCCTTCAAGGCCTGCAAACATGGGTCCACCGAGACCTATAGGAAGTCCTATTACAGCGCACTCAATGATGCCGCCGACGGAGTCGCCGTCACTTTTGGCAGCGGCGATTGCCTCGCGCATCTTCTCCCCCGCTTCAGCGTTAAGCACAGGGAACTCCGCCAATTTTACGCTGTCCAGCACGCTTTTGTTCACTTTTACAGGGTCAAATCTATCGTCCTGCACACCTGCTATAGCCGAGGCGTGAGCACCGATCTCAATTCCCAGCTCCGCCAGCAGCTGCATACAGATGCCGCCCGCTATACAAAGAGGCGCGGTAAGACGTCCGGAAAAATGTCCGCCGCCTCGCAGGTCAACGCTTTCGCCGTACTTAATTCTCGCGGTAACATCCGCGTGACCGGGTCGGGGAACATATTTGAGCTTATCGTAGTCGCCGGAGCGCTTATTGGTATTACGTATAACCGCCTTGAAGGTCTCGCCGCTGAGCTCACCGCTTTCCATTCCCGAAACGATCTCGGGCTTATCCGCCTCCTTGCGAGCAGTGGAATACTCATTTTTACCGGGAGCACGACGAGCAAGGAATGCCTCCAGCTTCTCTATGTCTATGGTCTTTCCGGCGGGCAGTCCCTCGACAATAACACCTATTTCCTCGCCGTGGGATTCTCCGAAAATGCTGATTTTTATGTTTTCTCCGCATTGGGAAGTCATCGGTTCCACTCCTCTGCCATGCCGCCCAGCGCGGCATAATCTTCGAAATACGCAGGATATGATTTTGCCGTAACGTGGGAGTCTTTGATGATTATCTCGCCATCTGCCGCGCAGGATGCGGTGGCTGCCGCCATTGCTATGCGGTGGTCACCGAAGGAGTCAACCTCGCCGCCGCAAAGTACTCCGCCGCTGACAATAAGTCCGTCCTCGGTCTCCCGAACAACTATGCCAAGGTTTTTCAGCAAAGCCGCAGTGGAGGCGATACGGTCGCTTTCCTTTATACGCAGGCGACCCGCGTTATATATTCTCGTTTCGCCCTCTGCCGCTGCTGCAGTTACCGCCAGCACCGGCACAAGGTCGGGTATGTTCTTCGCGTCAATTTCAATGCCGTTGAGTTTAGAGGGGAACACGGTTATCGTTCCGTTTCTCTCCTCCATTTTAGCTCCCATGCGCTCCAGCTGCTCCATAATAGCTCTGTCGCCCTGAGGAGAATTCATATTCATGCCGGAAAGGCTGATTGGTTTTCTTCCTATCGCACCTGCGCAGAGCCAAAAGGCTGCGTTTGACCAGTCGCCCTCAACATCTACTCTGCCGGGGGAAACGTATTTCTGTCCGGCGGGAATACGGTAGGAATTGCCCTCTTTTATTACTTCCACACCGAAAAGCTTCAGCGCAGCTATTGTCATGTCAATATAGGGCTCAGACTCGGGCTGCGCGTCCAACTCGATGACACACTCTCCGCCCGTCAGCGGCAGTGCAAAAAGCAGTCCGCTTATATACTGAGATGATACATTTGCAGGCAGCTTATAGACGCCTGCGTTGAGTTTCCCCGAAACCTTTATGGGTAGGTTATCTGCCGAAATCTCCGCGCCTCCCATGCGAAGAGCCTCACAAAGCTCAGCCATGGGTCGCTGGGGCAATCTTCCTCGACCTACAAATGTGACCTCCCTGCCCAGCACGCAGGCTACGGGCAGAAGGAAACGCAAGGTCGATCCGCTTTCACCGCAATCAAGTTCCGTCCCCACATCGCCGCTGCCAACAGGCTGCACACTATAGGTCCCGTCCGCTCTGGTCAGCTTTGCTCCCAAAGCGTTCAGGCAGGCGGCTGTGGCCTCTATATCTTCATTTACAGCAGGGCAGTAAATATTACTGTCGCCCTCGGCAAGAGCCGAGCATATAAGCATTCTGTGTGCCTGCGATTTGGATGGTATCGCTCTAACTGCGCCGCCAAGGGCACTGCCGTTTACTTTTCTGTCCATAATGACCTCTTTAGTTTGATTAATTACAATCCTGCTGCTACAAAGCTTTCAAGCTCGTCAACATTGGTTCTTTTTATAACGCAGCAGCCTATTTTATCAGGGATTATCATATCCACCACGCTGCCGGCTCGTTTCTTATCTGCCATCATTGCCTTGGCAAGCTGAGCAGCCGTAAACTCGGTCTGTGTGGGAAGTCCAAAAGCCTTTATCATGTCGATGAGTCTGTCGCGGCATTCTTCTCCGCAGTATCCAAGCTTCACCGAGGCTCGCACAACTATTGCCATTCCTACCGCAACAGCGCTTCCGTGAGTAAGAGAGAAATTACTGAGCAGCTCCACCGCATGACCTACGGTGTGTCCGAAGTTCAGCAGCTTGCGCTCACCTTTGTCACGTTCGTCGGCTTCCACAACGTCGCGCTTTATCTCAACGCAGCGGCGGATTATGCTCTCCGTTGCCGCCGATTCGGGGTCTGTCAGCCGTCCAAACAGCTCCGCGTCCTTTATCATTCCGTATTTGATTATCTCGGCGCAGCCGTCCCGCAGGGTTTCCAAGGGCAATGTTTTGAATGTATCGCAATCGCAGAGCACCAGCTCCGGCTGGTAGAACGCGCCCAGCAGGTTCTTACCTGCGGGTAGATCAACCGCCGTTTTGCCGCCCACGGAGGAGTCCACCGCCGCAAGCAGGGTTGTAGGCAGCTGAATGAAACCAATTCCTCTGCGATATGTGGCTGCCGCAAAACCCGTAAGATCGCCTACCACGCCGCCGCCAAGAGCCACCGCAGCATCTCCGCCGCTTAAACCCTTTTCGGCCATGAAGCTGACCAGCTTCAAATAGTTTTCGGGAGTTTTGCTCTCCTCACCGTGGGGAATTACGAACTTCTCCACGCGGTAGCCCGCTGCGGAGAGAGAGTTTTCCACCATTTCACCGTAAAGTGCGTCAACGGTATCGTCGGTGACGAGGCAGAGGGCGCTTCCGGAATTCACGGCGCGTATCCTTTCTCCTGCCTCATTCATCAAACCTCTGCCGATAACCACATCGTAGCACTTGGAGGCACTGACTTTTACGATTTCACTCATCTGTCTACCTCTTCCTTGCAGCGTCTGCCCTCTGCCAACAGTTCCTGCAGAGTGGCGGCATCGCCGCAGTCGATAGCGTTTCTGTAAGCTGTAATGGATGCGATAAGTCCGTCCAGCTCGGAAACGAGATTATCCGCGTTTTCAAGGAACAGCTCCGTCCACATCACCTCGTTGAGCTTGGCAACACGTGTCAAATCCTTGTAGCTGCCCGCAGAAAAGCCGCGATGTGACTTAGCTGTGGGGCTTTTTATATAAGCGTTGGAGACCACGTGAGCCATCTGCGAAGTGAAGGCTATCATGCGGTCATGCTCATCGGCGTTGGAAATGGTAATGCGTCCAAACTGAGCAGGCGCGAGAATGTCCTTTATCCGCTGCAGCAGCTCAATATCCTCATAGCTGGGCGGCACAATTATCATTGACGCTCCCTTGAAAAGGTTGGAACGGCTGTATTTATATCCCGAATGCTGCAGACCCGCCATAGGGTGTCCGCCCGCGTAGGTGAATCCGTACTTCGCGGCTATTTCAAAGCAGGGCGCGCAAACCTCACGCTTTACGCCGCAGCAGTCGATGACCATGGCAGTTTTGGCTATATACTGCGCGTTATCCTCCAGCCACTTTACGCTGGCCTTGGGATAAAGGCAGAGGATTATAAGCTCACATTCCGGAAGAGTTTTCTCATTCAGCACACCGTCGGAAACGCCTGCCAGCATGGACATTTCAAGAATAGCGGAGTCGATATCCGCAGCGTAGACCTGATGCCCTGCCTCCTTATACGCTTTTGCCATTGAGCCGCCTATGAGGCCGAGACCGACTATACCCGCTTTCATTTCGTGATTACCTCTCTTATTGCATTAACGCAGCTTACAACGTCGTCAAACTCATCGGGAGTGAGAGACTGTGCACCGTCGCAAAGAGCGTTCTTGGGATCATTGTGTACTTCTATCATTATGCCGTCGGCTCCGCAGGCTGCGGCAGCCAGTGCCATGGGCTTTACAAGCTTTGCGATACCCGTTGCGTGGCTGGGGTCGACCACAACGGGAAGATGGGTCATCTCGTGGAGCAGAGGCACGCATGAAAGATCGAGGGTGTTTCTTGTGGCAGTCTCAAAGGTTCTTATGCCGCGCTCGCAGAGGATCACCTGCTCATTGCCGCCCGCCATGATGTATTCGGCGCTCATCAGCAGTTCCTGCAAAGTGCTTGCCATGCCGCGCTTGAGAAGAATGGGTTTGCTCATCTTGCCCAGTTCCTTGAGCAGCTCGAAGTTCTGCATATTTCTTGCACCAACCTGTATTACATCTACGTTGTCAAAGTACTCGAGCTGGTGAATATCCATGACTTCAGTAACTATAGGCAGGCCGGTTTTTGCCTTGGCCTCCTCCAGCAGTCTTATGCCCTCGCCCTGCAAGCCCTGGAAGGAATAGGGGGAAGTACGGGGCTTGAATGCGCCGCCGCGAAGCATTCCTGCGCCCGCGGTTTTTACTCTGCCGGCAACCTCGCAGATCTGCTCGTGTGTTTCAACAGAGCAGGGGCCTGCGATAAACTGGAAATTGCCGCCGCCTATCTTCACTCCGCCTACGTCAACAATGGTATCCTCAGGGTGAAATTTTCTGTTGGCGCTCTTATAGGGCTCACTGACTCGCTTTACTGATTCTATAATATCAAGACCCATGAGAAGGTCGGTATCTATTCTGGTGGTATCGCCGATAAGGCCGAGAATGGTGTGGCTTTCGCCCTTGGAAAGATGGACGCTGAGTCCGCGGTTTCCAAACCATGTGCAAAGGTTCTCTATCTGCTTATCGGAAGCTCCGTGCTTAAGAATTGCAATCATTTCAATTACTCTCCCTTAAAAATAAAATGAGCCATGCAGCGTTCTCTGCATGACCCGAAAAAATCATAATAAAAACGGTCGTAATAAAAACTTACGCAGCAGAAAACGCTTTTACTTCATAACGGCTAAAGTAAAAGTAAAAAAAGTATACAGCTGCGAAAAGCTTATTGCGCATCGTCAAAAATCTCCTGTAATTTAATTGTTTAAATTGTAGCACCGTCAACTTTAGCTGTCAACATTTATTTTGCTTTTTTATCCGATTTGAACATTTTTTCATCTATAAGCGAGGTAGAATAATGTTTTTTATCCGCCTATAAGCATGTTCCTCTTGTTTTTTTCTGACATATGTTGTAGAATAAACTGTAAATGATCAAATTAAAGAGGTGTAAACCAACATGCTTACCAATAAAGAAAACTATCTGCGCGTTCTTAATCGTGAGTGCCCCGAGTCCGTGCCCCTTGGCATGACCACCATGTTCCGTCCCTCCGTTCTCAACACCAGAAGAAACGATGACGGTTCCGGTTTCGATATGTGGGGTATTGAGTATGTTATCTCCGAGGAATCCGGCTTCGCATCCGGCTTCATTCCCAAACCCGGCGAGTTCATGCTGGAGGACATCACCAAGTGGCGCGACGTTCTGGTTGCTCCCGACCTCAGCAATGTTGACTGGGAAGCTTTGGCAAAGAAGGACATGGAGAACATTGACCGCGAGAAGGCTCCCGTAGCCTCCGACGCTGTTACCGGCTTCTTCCAGGCTCTCATCAACTACATGGGCTTCACCGAAGGTCTCTGCGCCTGCTACGAAGAGCCCGAAGAGGTTCAGGCTATCATGGAGTGGCACAACAGCTACAACCTGGAGATCGCCAAGAACATCATCAAGTACTACAAGCCCGATATGCTCTGGATGCCCGATGACGTTGCCACCGCCCGCAGCCCCTTCATCTCCAAGGAGATGTTCCAGGAGCTCTTCAAGCCCTACTGGAAGCAGTACACCGAGCTGTTCCTCGATGCAGGTATCCCCTGCCAGCTCCACTGCTGCGGCGAGTGCATGATCCTGCTCGACGATTTCGTAGACTGCGGCTTCACCGCATGGGATCCCGCTCAGGCTATGAACGACCTGACCGCAGTTAAGGCCAAGTACGGCAACAACCTCGCTATCGTTGGCGGCTGGGACGGCGCCGGCAGAGTTGCTGATCCCGACACTACCGAGGAAGAGATCCGCGCTCTCGTCCGCGAGAAGATCGACACCCTCGGCGCAGGCGGCGGCCTTGTATGGCAGGGCGGCGTAAATCCCCGTCCCGACATGCCCAACCTGGCAGAGCGCACCGGCTGGATTTATGACGAAGTCATGAAGTACGGCGCAAACTACTATGTAAAGTAATTTCATAATTACATACAAAAAAACGGAGTGGATAATCCACTCCGTTTTTTATTTGTCAAATAAAGACCTTAATGTGTACTAATACCAAAAATCTTATTTTAATTTTCCCAATTTAGCTGTATTGGCAATAACAATAAGCGTGGTTTCTGCTTCCAAAGGCTGCTCAGGATTGATATTCACGTCTACCTTGTCAGCTTTTTTTATAGCAACGATGTTAAGCCCGTATTTTTTACGAAGATTTAATTCAATCAGGTTTTTACCGCACCACTCGTCCTTCACATCGATCTCAATTACAGACACGTCTTTCGACAGAGAGATCATATCAATAAAGCCTGAACTTAAGAGATTTTTGGCAAGGCGGACACCTGACTCGTTCTCGGGGAAAACAACCTGATCTGCGCCCACACGAAGCAATATCTTTCGCTGCATCTCATTGGCACATTTGGCAATAACATTCTTTACACCTGCTTCTTTGCATAGCGTGACCGCCATTACACTTGCTTCAAGGTCACTTGCTATACAAACGATTACTGTATGGATATTTTCTATACCAAGGCGAGAGATGACTTCCGCATCAGTTACGTCCGCGCACTTACAAACAGGTAAGTATGCAGCTGCATTGTTCACTATTTTCTGATCGGCATCTACTGCAACAACTTCCTTGCCATTCTCAACAAGCTCTCTCGCTACCGCAGAACCATATCTTCCCAGTCCAAAAACTGCGTACGTTTTCTTAGCTTTCATAGCTTTCTCCTTTACCCGATACTGATATCTTCCGTTGGCTCGGAAATAACATTTTGGCTTTCACTCTTACTGCCAAGAGCAACAGCAAGTGATATGGGACCAACTCTGCCAAAATACATGGTTACAATGATAATTATCTTTCCGACCGTGTTGAGCGCTGCCGTAAAATTTCTTGAGAGTCCAACGGTGGCCGTTGCGCTAACAGTTTCATAAACTGCATCGATAACATTAGCGTCACCCGCTGCCAGCAAAAGCACCGTCGAGGTGGTGCAGATTGCGAAAAAGGCTACTGCGACGGCAACCGCCTTTTTGATCGAATCCTCGGAAATTCGGCGACCGAACATCGTCGCACTATTTTTGTTTCTTATAGTTGCTATTGCCGAGCAAACAAGAACGGCAATGGTTACAGTTTTCATACCGCCTGCAGTTCCCACGGGCGAACCGCCGATCAGCATCAGAATAATAGATATAGCTGCAGAAGCATTTGTCAAATTTTCCTGTGGAACAGAGGCAAAGCCTGCGGTTCTCGTGGTGACTGATTGGAAGAAGGACACCTGAATCTTATCGAACAATGACATTTCTCCGATAGTCAACGGGTTGGTATA
>JAFXFT010000089.1 GCA_017513385.1 Oscillospiraceae bacterium
AATGCGGCGCAGGATCACCTCGGCCAAGGGAACCACGGACGCTGCCATACGCACAATGGAAGCGGGCGGCATGGCGAAAACTGTAGCGGAGGGCATGAAAGCCTGCCGCGAGCGCTTCGTGGAGATGGGCATAGAGATGATGAAGTGAAACCTCCGCGCAGCGGTGGAAATATAGTAAAAATGGAGGAACAAACATGAAAAAGATTTTTGCCATTATTCTTGCTGTGGCAATGTGCCTCAGCCTTGGTACAGCAGCTTTTGCTGCTGAAGACGTTTTGCTTATCGCTCCCGCACCCGCAAGAGGCGTGAACGTAAACGTCACCATTTCCGATGCGGGAAATCTGGTTCTCGTTCAGGCTCCCGTCAGCGTAACAGACCTTGATGAAGACGGCGTTGTTTCCATCAATGACGCACTCATGGCCGCCCATGTTGCATATTATCCCGGCGAGGCTGGTTATGTATACTATGTCGGCGACTACGGCATAGCAATGGATACCCTTTGGGGTGTAACCAACGGCGGCAGCTATATGTACTATGTAAACGACCTTATGCCCCTTAGCCTTGGCGAGGAAGTCAAGGAGGGCGACAGCATCGTTGCATATGGTTTTGCAGACCTTGAGTATTGGGGCGATACCTATACCTTCTTCGATGTAAAGAACGCAGCTGTTACCGCTGGTGAAACTCTTGAGCTGACTCTTTCTGCTCCCGACTGGGAGGGCAATGTTCTTCCTGTTGCAGGTGCTGAAATCTACGTTGACGGCGCAGCCACCGGTGTTGTAACCGACGAAAACGGTAAGGCAGCAGTTGCATTTGCTGAGGAAGGCGAGTATCTTGTAAGCGCAAAGTCTGATACTATGGTTCTTGTGCCTCCCGTATGCAAGGTAACCGTTGGCGCGGCGGAAGCAACTGACGAAGCCACCCGTGCTTATGCTGTGGAAATGCTGTATAACACCATTCCTGATACCATCGTTCCCGGGGACTATGCCACCGACTTTACCGATGCCGACAGCCCCGAGAATGTGCGTACAGTTTTCCGCTGGGCAGCTTACTACGGCATCATTGAAGGCTACGGCGACGGCAAGGCAGCTCCCCTGAATAAGATTACCCGTCAGGAACTGGCTACCATTCTCTGGCGCTATGCCAAGATTATGGGTGTTGACGTTTCCGTTGGAGAGAACACCAATATCCTCAGCTATAATGATGCGGCAGACATTGGCGAGTGGGCCATTCCTGCTATGCAGTGGGCCTGCGGCGCAGGTATCCTTAATGATACCGACGGCAATATTCGTCCCGCAGGGGAAGTTACCCGCGGCGAGGTTGCCGCTGCTATTGCAGTTGTTGAAGGATATAGAGGTTGATTTGGTTATTATAATTCAAAAGGACGCAGGTCATCGACCTGCGTCCTTTACCATTTTCTTTCATCTTTGACGTTGATTTTTGAAGTATTTTGATGTAAAATACTCTGTGAGTTTTTAGGGAGGCGGCAAAATGAAAATTGGTTTTGATAACGAAAAATATTTTGAACTGCAGACCCAGCGTATTCGTGAGCGCGTAGACTCCTTTGGCGGCAAGCTCTATCTTGAGTTTGGCGGCAAGCTGTTTGATGACTTCCATGCGTCCCGTGTTCTGCCCGGATTTCAGCCGGACAGCAAGATGCAGATGCTGCTGAAGATGAAGGACGAGGCGGAAATCGTAATCGCCATCAACGCTGCGGATATCGAGAAAAATAAGGTGCGCGGCGACCTTGGTATTACCTATGACCTTGATGTAATGCGCCTTATCGATGCTTTCCGTGAGTACGGCCTCTATGTGGGCAGCGTTGTGTTGACCCAGTTTTCCGGTCAAAGCTCTGCTGAGAAATTTGAGCGCAAGCTGCAGAATCTGGGTATAAAGACCTATCGTCACTATACCATTCCTGATTATCCCACCAATATTTCCCTTATTTTCTCCGAAGATGGATTCGGCAAGAATGACTATATCAAGACTACCCGCCCCGTAGTGGTAATAACTGCCCCCGGTCCCGGCAGCGGCAAAATGGCTACATGCCTGAGCCAGCTTTACCATGATCATCTGCGCGGCGTGGGTGCTGGCTATGCGAAGTTTGAAACCTTCCCCATTTGGAATCTTCCACTGAAGCACCCTGTAAACCTTGCCTATGAGGCTGCAACCATCGATCTTGCCGACGTTAATATGATCGATCCCTTCCACCTTGAAGCCTACGGTGAGACCACCGTTAACTATAACCGCGATATTGAAATATTCCCTGTCCTTGAGGCAATGTTCCGCAAGATTCACGGACAGTGCCCCTATAAGAGCCCTACCGACATGGGCGTAAATATGGCAGGCTATGCCATCATCGACGATGCGATATGCCGCGAGGCCTCCTGTCAGGAGATAATCCGCCGTTTCTACGATACACAGTGCTCGGTACGCAAGGGTAATTCCGATCCTGCGCAGGTGCAGAAGCTGGAAATGCTGATGAATTCCCTCAACATTGAGTGCTCTGCCCGCCGCACCGTTCCTGCTGCCCTTACCGCAGCTGAGGTTACCGGAGGACCCGCCACCGCTATTGAGCTTAATAACGGCGTTGTTGTTACCGGCAAGACCTCCGACCTGCTTGGTGCATCTTCCGCAGCCCTGCTCAATGCACTCAAGACCCTTGCAAATATCGATGACAGCGTAGAACTTATCCTGCCCAAAGCACTTACTCCTATACAGAATCTTAAAACTCAGCATTTTGGCAGCAGAAATCCCAGACTTCATACCGATGAGGTGCTTATCGCGCTGGCAATCAGTGCAGCTGATAACCCCGAGGCAGCCCTCGCCCTTGAAAAGCTGGACGAGCTCAAGGGCTGTCAGGTACATTCTTCAGTTATTTTGTCCTCCGTTGACGAAAATGTGTTCAAGAAGCTGGGCGCAAATCTCACTTCCGAGCCTGTTTATCAGAACAGCAGATTGTACCATAAGTAAATACTTTGTATTGTCAAATAATAAAAGGGAACGCTCAGCGAGCGTTCCCTTTTTGCATCAGGAAATGATTACTGAATCTTGTTTTCGTAATCCTCGATCATCTTCTTGAACGTGTGACCCGTACGACGTTTGAGATTTTCGAGATATTTAGCGGTTATTTCGCCGGTGAATATCCGTATCTGCAGCTCCATCGTGTGTTCATCAACGGGATTGGCAAATATCTTGTCGATATACTGTTCAACGAACTCCTTGTTGATAATACCGTCGGCGGCGTCCTTCTGCGCTTCGCGCAGAGTGCGGCGAAGCGTGTCAATGTGCTTCTTGAAATCAGCCGCGGAATCACGTTGCTCGGTCAGTTCTATAAGCTCCGTTTTTGCGGTTTCTATCTCGGCGGAACACTGCCTGTTCATGCTGAGGAAGTCGCTGTCGGAAAGCTCGCCCATAGCGTTGTAACTCAGCAGCTTCTGCTTTTTCTTTTCCGCAACGTCTATGATATTCTCCAGTTCCGAGATGCGTCCGCTGAGATCATCCTCCCGCTCAAGGGATTTGTACATACCGATGTATTCCTCGATGATGTCCTCGGCACTATTTTCACCGTCGCTGAACAGCTCGAAAAGCAGGGGCTTCAGCTCATCCTCGTATATGGCGAAGGAGGGGCAGGAGTCCGCACCGTTCTTTATCTTGCCGGAACAGACCCACTTGCTGTTTTTGTTACCCTGCCTGTCGATGGAGTCGCGGCGGTAGTAGGGGAGACCGCAGTGAGTGCAGTGGAGCTTGCCGGTGAGCAGGTTTGCGTGGTTGCATATGCCCTGCCGGTTCTTTACGTCGTCGCTGCGCGCCTTGAGTACGGCATTGGCACGATCCCACAGCTCCTCAGATACGATGGCGGGAACAATCTCGCCGGTCTCGTCCTTGAACATGACCCATTCCTCGGGCGGCAGGAATTTCTGCTTCTTGGTGAAAAGGTCGACTACCTTCACCTTGTTGCCCACGTAGTAGCCCTTGTACTTAGGGTTGGATATGATTCCTGACATGGTGGTGTGGGCTATCTTTTTGCCGTTGTGGTTGCGGTAGCCTTTGTCCCAGAAAAGGGTCTCCAACTGCTTCATGGAGTAGTCCCCCGTGGAGTAAAGCTCGAAAAGCTCACGAATCATGGGTGCTTCGTCTTCGTCGATCACGAGGCGTCCTTTTTCCTTGATGTAGCCGAAGATGCGGCTGTTGCCGAGT
>JAFXFT010000090.1 GCA_017513385.1 Oscillospiraceae bacterium
AAATCATACCTGTAGGGAATGGGCCTGCCCATTCCGCTTGTTGGTTTACTGCCGACGGTATAGTTATAAACGGAACAGGCAGGCCTGTTCCCTACGAATATATTTTGGTTTTGGTGGGTGTTCGTTATTGCGGTGTACCACGATAATGTCATTGCGAAGCCAGTGCGCACACTGGCTGTGGCAATCTCCGGTGTTGGGTTTACTGCGCAGGTGGATTTTACGCTGGGGATTCCCACGCTTCGCTCGGAATGACAAATCTGTGGTGCGGTGTGTATTGTCATTATTGCACTGCATTGCCGCGCAAAATTACATTATAAGTCTACCATAAAACTACATAGTGTGCCAATCTATTTTTTAAAATTTTATGTGCAGAGTGTTATATATCGTTTTTTTCAAAAAATCTCTTGACAGCGCTGCGAATTTCTGTTATAAATAGTTCCAATAATTCAGCACGTTAAAACGCTATGACGGAGAATAAGGCGCGGACAAAGCCCCTACAGAGACCTGCCGGTCGGTGCAAGGCAGGGCGGCTCCCACGACCGATACTCGCTCCCGAGCGGCCGCCCCAAAGGATCAACCGAGTAGGCGCGGACGGGGAAGGCCCCCGTTAACAAGGCCACGGCGTGAAAGCGCCGCAGAGTGGGCATTTCGCCAATGAGAGTGGTACCGCGGATTTATTTCGTCTCTTGCAGTTTGCAGAACTGTAAGAGATTTTTTTTATTTTATTTCGCTGTTCCACCTTTAACTTGTCATTCAGAGGCACGCAGTGCCGAAGAATCCCCCGGATAGACGCTGCTTGTTATAGTTACTGCGCACCATTCAACAGGGGGATTCCTCGCAGGCTCGGAATGACGGAAATATTTGATTTATATCATTGCTCTTTACCGCAAACCCTCAACCACACAAATCAACAAAACCCTACCTATATCAGTCAGGAGGAAAACATTATGAAACTTGCATTTTCAACACTGGGCTGTCCCGATTTTGCATGGAGCGACATCTACTCCATGGCCAAGGACTTCGGCTTTGCCGGCATCGAAATGCGCGGTCTTGGAGACGAGATCTTCTCCGTCAAGGCAAAGCCCTTCCGCCCCGAGAATATTGACGCTACCGTGGAGCATCTCCACAAGCGCAATCTTGAAATATGCTGCCTTTCTTCCGGCTGCAGCCTGAAATACGCTGACCGCAGCGAGGCCACCATTGCCGAGCTGAAGGATTATATCGAGCTGGCACGCAAGCTCAAGACCCCCTATATCCGCATTCTCGGCGACGAGAATGCCGCCGTGGACGGAGAGGTAGACGATGCTGTCGTTCTCGCTGCCCTCAAAACCCTCGCGCCTATTGCCGAGGAGGCAGGCGTATGCCTGCTGGTTGAGACCAACGGCGTTTATGCCGATACCAACCGCCTCAAGAACCTGCTTGAGGACGTAGGTAGCGACTACGTCGCCGCCCTGTGGGATATTCATCATCCCTACCGCTTCATGGGCGAAAAGCCCGGCAAGACCGTGGAAAACCTCGGCGCTTACATCAAGTATACCCACATCAAGGACAGCGTCATGGTGGACGGTCAGGTGCAGTACCGCATGATGGGCGAGGGCGACCTGCCCTTTGATGACATCTTCCGCGCCCTGCGCTCCATCAACTACGAGGGCTACGTTACCCTCGAGTGGCTGAAGAAGTACGCGCCCGACCTTGCCTCCGCTGGTATCGTTTTCCCCCATTATGCAAACTTCATGAGCGATTTCCTCGGCGAGCAGCTGGTAAGCGACCGCCTGCAGGATAATAACCGCAAGACCGGTAAGTACGTATGGCCCAAGGAGCACCTCATCGACCTGACCTTCCCTCAGGTGCTGGACAAGATGTGCGAGCTCTTCCCCGAGCAGTGGGCATTCCGCTACACCGAGTGCGACTACAGCCGCACCTATCCCCAGTTCCGCGACGACGTTGACGCATTCGCAAAATCCCTCATCGCCATGGGCGTAAGAGCAGGCGACCACGTTGCCATCTGGGCCACCAACGTGCCCGCGTGGTACATCACCTTCTGGGCAACGGTCAAGATCGGCGCCGTTCTCGTCACCGTCAACACCGCCTACAAGATCCACGAGGCGGAGTACCTCCTGCGCCAGTCCGATACCCATACGCTGGTTATGGTCGACGGCTACAAGGAGAGCGACTACGTCGGCATTATGAAGGAGCTCTGTCCCGAACTGGCAACGGCACAGAAGGGCAAGCCCCTGCACATGAAGAAGCTGCCCTTCCTGCGCAATATCGTCACCATTGAAAGCAGCCAGCCCGGCTGCCTGACATGGGACGAGGCACTGGAAATGGGTAAGGACGTGCCCATCGAGGAGGTTTACCGCCGCGCCGCCGCCATCAGCAAGCACGATGTCTGCAATATGCAGTATACCTCCGGCACCACCGGCTTCCCCAAGGGTGTTATGCTCACCCACTATAACATTATAAACGACGGCAAGACCATCGGCGACGGTCTCGACCTTTCCACCGCCGACCGCATGATGATTCAGGTTCCCATGTTCCACTGCTTCGGTATGGTTCTTGCCATGACCGCCTGCATGACCCACGGCGCTGCCATGAGCCCCATTCCCGCTTTCTCCCCCACAAAGGGTCTCAAGTGCATCACTCAGGAGAAGATAACCTGCTTCCACGGCGTTCCCACCATGTTTATCGCCATGCTGGAGCACCCCGACTTCGATAAGACCGATTTCAGCCATATGCGCACCGGTATCATGGCCGGCTCTCCCTGCCCCATCAAGGTCATGGAGGACGTTGTAAACAAGATGAACATGCCCGAGATCTGCATCGTTTACGGTCAGACCGAGGCTTCCCCCGGCTGCACCATGTCCAAGACCACCGACTCTCTCGAAGTGCGCGTAAATACCGTCGGCAGCCCCTTCTTCGGCGTTGAGTGCAAGATAGTCGACCCCGAGACCGGCGAGGAAGTTCCAGACGGCGTTGACGGCGAGTTCGTTGCCCGCGGCTACAACATTATGAAGGGCTACTATAAGATGCCCGAGGCCACCGCCGCCGCCATCGACAAGGACGGCTGGCTCCATTCCGGCGACCTGCTGCGCCGCCTGCCCGACGGCAACTTCAAGGTCACGGGCCGTATCAAGGATATGATAATCCGCGGCGGTGAGAACATCTATCCCAAGGAAATAGAGGACTTCATCTACACCCACCCCGAGGTTTCCGACGTTCAGGTCATCGGCGTACCCGATGCGGACTATGGCGAGGAGATCATGGCCTGCGTTATCCTCAAGGAGGGCGCTGCCATCGACGAGGCGGGCATCAAGGAGTTCGTCCGCAGCCACATGGCAAAGCACAAGACTCCCCGCTATGTCCGCTTCGTGGACGCATTCCCCATGAATGCCGCAGGCAAGATCCTCAAGTACAAGATGCGCGAGGACGCAGTTGAGTACCTGAAGCTCCATGACGCTGCCAGCATCGAGACCGCATAAATGATTGATAAAGCCCCGCACCGTTTTCACGGTGCGGGGCATTTTTTGCGGTGCAGATAATTATTTGTCATTGCGAGGAGCGAAGCGACGCATCTCCGCAGCTTAATATAGATTGGCAGTAAAATAAGTGCGGAGACCCTTCGCTATGCTCAGGGTGACAAATCTACGGTGCGGTGCGTATTATCGTTTATGCGGCAATGCGGGTTATATTTGTAGGGAATGGGCCTGCCCATTCCGCTTGTTGGTTTACTGCCGACGGTATCGTTATAAACGGAACAGGCAGGCCTGTTCCCTACGAAGTGATTTTGTGATTTTGCGTATTATCGGATTGGCACTGCACTACGATAATGTCATTGCGAAGCCAGTGCGTACACTGGCTGTGGCAATCTCCGGCGTTGGGTTTTACTGCGCAGATAGTCTCTGCGCTGGGGATTCCCTCGCTTCGCTCGGAATGACAAATCTTTGGTGCGGTGCGTTTTATTGTTATTGCGGTGTGTATCGTTGCCTTGCGGCTGAGGCTTAACCTTCCC
>JAFXFT010000091.1 GCA_017513385.1 Oscillospiraceae bacterium
CGACTCGATACACGGTATTCGGACGCGTTACGCCCGAGCAGAAAAAGAAGCTGGTGCTTGCTCTCAAGGCAGCCGGAAAAACGGTCGCAATGACCGGCGACGGAGTTAACGATGTACTCGCGCTCAAGTCTGCTGACTGCAGTATTGCAATGGCTTCCGGCAGCGATGCTGCCTGTCAGGTCTCTCAGCTTGTACTGCTGAACTCCGATTTCAGCGCCATGCCCTCTGTGGTTGACGAAGGCCGCAGAGTTATCAATAACATCGAACGCTCCGCCGCACTCTTCCTTGTAAAGAATATCTTCTCTTTCACCCTTGCAATTATCTCCATGATAGCGGTTCTCCCCTACCCTATAACCTCCTCTCAGCTTTCGCTGGTAAGCGTTATAACCATAGGTATGCCGTCATTTTTCCTCGCTCTTGAGCCGGATTTCAAACCAATAAGCGGACATTTTCTGTCAAATGTTCTTCTAAGGGCGTTGCCGGCAGGCTTGACCGATGTTCTTGTTATTTTAGGCATTATCGCCTTCAGCTTCGCTTTCCATATGCCCAGCGAGGAAATGTCCACCGTTTCCGTAATACTATTGAGCCTTGTAGGTCTTATGATGCTCTACCGCACCTGCACTCCCTTCACAAAGATTCGCAAGATACTCTTCGTGGGCGTATCGGTAATTCTTTTGTTCAGCATTCTCTTCCTCAAATTCATATTCGCGCTTTCTCCCCTCAACTACGGCGAGACTCTTGTTGTAGTTGTATTCGCTCTCGCCGCGTTTCCCATTATGGATTTTATAAACAAACACCTCAACACAATAAAAGCCAAGTTCCCACGCATTAAAGAAAAGTTTAAAAAGAAAAAGAACGGATGATAAGCATGATAAGATTTTATATTGCTCTTTGGGCAGCGAAGTTCTCTCAATTCCTGCTCAGACTCCTTGGTCGAAAAGGCACATATTTCGCAGGTAAGCTGGCAATAAAGCTCTGCCCTGATTTCATAGCCCGTATCGGCCGTCCAAAAACTCTCATCGGCGTTACCGGTACCAACGGCAAAACCACTGTAAGCAACATGCTCAATGACGTATTTGCTTCCTGGGGCATCGAGCTGATGAACAACCGCTACGGTTCCAACGTAAATGCAGGTGTTGCCAGCGCTCTCATCGAAAGCGCCGGCTTCAACGGCAAGTGCAAGAAGGATATAGGCGTTCTTGAAATTGATGAACGCAGCGCAAGGCTGATATATCCCTATCTCAAGCCTGATTATCTGCTCATAACCAATCTTTTCCGTGATTCCATGCGCCGCAATGCTCATCCACAGTACATTGCAGACATTCTTACAAAGTATATCCCAAAGGAAAGCAAGCTCATTCTCAATGCAGATGACCTGATTTCCTCCTCGGTGGCTCCCGCCAATGACCGCTGCTATTTTGGTATAAGCCGTCTGCCCAACGAGCCCGAGGCTCGAGAAAACATAGTACGTGACGTCCGCATCTGCCCCGTCTGCTCACAGCGCCTTGTTTATGATTTCCGTCGCTACAATCACATCGGCAAAGCGCACTGCCCTGCTTGCGGTTTCACCTCTCCTTCTCCCAATTATCTGCTTGAGAGCATTGATTTCGACCGCGCCCTTATGAGCGTCAAGGAATCCGGCGAAACTAACAGCTATAAGCTGGTCGCAAGCGCTGTCTACAATATTTACAACGCACTCTCTGTTGTAGCACTGCTACGAGAAATGGGCTATCCTGCCGATAAGATCGCTTCGGCCTTCGACTCTCTTAAGGTCGTTCAGTCCCGCTTTTGGGAAGAGGAAATCAGCGGCAAGCCTCTTACTGTTATAATGGCCAAGGGGCTTAACGCTGTTGCCTGCACCCGTTCCTTTGACTATGTAAGCAGTGAACCCGGCACCAAATCCGTAGTTCTCATGCTGGACGATGTCTTTGACGAAAAAGAGTCCTCCGAAAACATCGCATGGCTCTATGATGCCGACTTCGAGTTCCTCAATGACCCAAATATTACACAGATCGTTACCGTAGGTGCACGTTCCCTCGACAGCAAGGTACGTCTTCTTATCGCAGGTGTTGATGAAAGCAAAATCGTCGCCGTCACCAACGAAAAGGAAGCCGCAGACAAGGTCGACATTGCCGCAGCAGACAAGATTTTCCTGCTCTATGAGCTTTATCGTTATGACTCCGCAGTGGCCGTTCGCAACCAGATAGCCCAGCGCATGAAGGAGGAACTGTAATGGTAATTGAATATCTCTATCCCGAAATAGCCAATCTATTCGGCGATTCTGCCAATTTCAAATACCTCAAGCAGTCCCTGCCTGAGGCCGAATTTGTAGAAACTGCGCTTAATGACACACCCGCATTCGCCACCCGCCAAGTAGACATGATTTACATGGGGCCAATGAGCGAAAACCACCAGGTACTTGCTCTCAGCCGCCTGAGACCTTATCGCGAAAAGCTTGCCGAGCTTGTGGAAAACGGCACCCATTTTCTTATGACCGGCAACAGCTTTGAGCTTTTCGGACATTACATCGAAAACGGCAGCGTTAAAACCGACGGTCTGGACATTCTCGACTTTTACTCCGTAACCGACACCGGCAACCGTTACAACGGTTTCTTCCTCGGCGAACATGACGGTATTAAAATAACCGCCTTCAACAGCCGTTTCAGCCACAGCTATCCCGGCAATGACTGCACGGGATTCGCCAAGGTGCTGCGCGGTCACGGCATTAACAAAGAGCATTCTTACGAGGGCATCACCAGAAATAACTTTGTGGGCACTTATCTTCTCGGTCCTCTGCTGGTACTCAATCCCCTTTACACCGAAGCTCTTATGAAAAAGCTTGGCGCAAACGGCAAGCCCGCGTTCTTCGAGGCATCTATGGACGCGTATAATCGCCGTCTTGAAGAATTTGAGGATAAGGAGAGAAAACTGGACTAATGGACAAGTATATTCTTTTTGACCTTGACGGAACCGTGACCGATCCCGAAACCGGCATTACCCTTTCCGTGGCATACGCCCTCAAATATTTCGGCATAGAGGTCGACGATGTCAGCAGTCTGCGTAAATTTATCGGCCCTCCCCTGCATGATTCTTTCATTGATTTCTACGGTTTTTCCCGAGAAAAAGCTATGGAAGCAGTCGATAAGTACCGCGAGCGTTTTTCCGTTACAGGCATATTCGAAAACGAGCCTTATGAGGGCATACATCAGCTCCTCGCCAACCTTAAAAGTGCAGGATACACTCTTGCAATTGCTTCTTCCAAGCCAGAGGTGTTCACCAAAAGGATAATCGAGCAGTTTGAGCTTTCTCCTTATTTCACCAAGGTCTGCGGCAGCGAGCTGGACGGCCGCCGTACTGACAAGGCAGAAGTAATAACTTACGCTCTTGAGAAGCTGGGTTCTCCCGCTCCTGAAAATGTTGTAATGGTCGGCGACCGCAAGCATGACATTCTCGGCGCCAAAAAGAACGGACTAACGTCCATTGGCGTTCTCTACGGTTTCGGTGATGAAGCCGAACTGCACGAGGCGGGGGCTGATTATATCGCAGC
>JAFXFT010000092.1 GCA_017513385.1 Oscillospiraceae bacterium
GTGCTCGTTGACACTTTCGCCGTTCTCCGAAGCCTTGGCTATGGCCTCGCCTGCCGTACCGCCGCGCACGATGAAAAGGTTGGTGTCCAGGCGCATATCGAAGCCCCGCTCCACATATTCAAGGCAGGCGCTCAGGTCATGCTCCGCGGCAGCCTCGCCCACAAGGTAGTTTGCGGTGTGTCCGAAAAATATATATTTCTTGGTGGAATAGTTCTGCATCTTCTGCATGGCACGGGCAGGCGTGACAGACTGAGCGGTGAGCACCGTGACCTGTCCGCTGCTGCCCGTACCCGTGGCGGCGGTGACGGTATAGAGTCCGTTGTCGTAATCCACGCCGAGAGTCTGCACGATTTCA
Source organism: Oscillospiraceae bacterium (assembly GCA_017513385.1). Lineage (GTDB taxonomy): Bacteria > Bacillota > Clostridia > Oscillospirales > Oscillospiraceae > RGIG6375. The sequence continues at coordinate 356 of JAFXFT010000092.1, forward strand.
AAGCTCTCGATCTCGCGCATATCCCGATACATACCGCCGTTGCAGCCGCTGAGGCAAAGGCAGAGCAGGGCACAAAGCAGTATCCGCATCATTTCTGATTCCTCACGTCCATTGTTTTCAAAAAGCTCTTGCGCTCCTTCTGCTCCTTGAGCGGTGGTTTAACTATCGCCCGCCATGGGCGCACTCCGCCCTCACCGGTGAAAGGCTGCATATAGGCTACGCCGAAGCATTCCAGCGAACACAGGTGGTACAGTAACAGCACCGAGCCAAAGAGCACTCCGTAAAGTCCACTGACCAGCGCCAGCAACACGGCAGCCAGGCGGCAGAGCCGAAGGGCGGAAGCCATATCGTGATTGGGAACTGTGAAGCCGGTTATGCCCGCCAGCGCCACGATGATGACAACCACCGGCGAAATGACTTTCGCCTCCACCGCCGACTGGCCTACTACAAGACCGCCGATTATGCTCACCGTATTGCCCACCGTCTGGGGCAGGCGCAGGCTGGCTTCCTGCAGAAGCTCGAATACCACCAGCATTCCCAGCACCTCCGCTGCAGTGGAAAACGGAACTGTCTGCCGGCTTTCGATTATAGACAGCAGCAGCTTCACCGGCATCATCTGCGGCTGATACATGGTAACTGCCACATATACCGCAGGCAGGAACACGCTTATGAACAGCGCCACATAGCGCAGGACGGTGAGCATAGATGCCACCAGCCAATGCATGGAGTTGTCCTCCGGCACCCGAAAGAAATCGGAAATGTTGGCGGGTATGAGAAATCCCATAGGCAGTCCGTCCACCAGCAGACCCACCCGCCCCTCCATTATCCCCATGGCGAACTTATCGGGGCGCTCGGTCATTATCATCTGCGGGAATATAGTGCGCCGTTGGCGCAGCACGTATTCTTCAATGTTCCCCGTGCTCAGCACCGCGTCCACGTCTATGTCCTCCACCCTGCTGCGCAGCTGGGCTACAAACTCAGGGTTTGTCAGTCCGTCTACATATATAATACCTGCTCGGCTCAGCGAGCGGCGGCCCACGTTCTGTTCCTCTATGCGCAGGGCAGGGTCGCGCAGCTTACGCCGCAGAAGCGAGGTGTTGACCCGATATGTTTCGTTGAACGAGTCCTTGGAGCCTTTGACCGCCCGCTCCATTGTGGGCTGCTCCACCGAGCGCTTGTCGCCTGTCCTCGTTTCAAAGGTCAACGCGATACCCAGGTCGTCAAAGATCAGAGCACTGAATCCGCCCAGCATGTCGTTGATAAGGTCGTCCGTCCGCTCCCGCCGCTGTACGTTGAAGTTGAACACCGCGCCGTGGAATATCATCTCCGCCGCTGCCCGGTTGCTGTTTATTCCCTCGAAGCGTTCGGGGTCGGTGGCAGGTCGAATCACGTCGCGGACGATGCTCTCGCTGCTGACTATGCCGTCGATGAAACAGATGTAGGCTTTCAGCGTGGGGTCGCCGCCAAGGAACAACAGTTTGGAGTTGAAATCGTCGCTGCGTCCAAGTATTTGTTTAACGTAATCGAAGCTTATCCGTTCCGGAAACCGCTCCTGCGGCAGTGGGTGCCATTCAGATGTTCTGCGTCTTTTGAATATTCCCATCGGCGCTCCTCTTTTTAATTGAAAATTTCTGGTGCGAATCGCTGCATTTTGCGTATTATCGTTACCGCGGTGATAATCTGCGGCAGGGGCACGCCCCTGCCCTACAAAATAGTAATAAATCTTATCGTTTGAGCGTAGGGAACGGTCTTGACCGTTCCGCCATACATTGCGCCGCAGGCAATTGACCAACAAACGGAATGGTCAAGACCATTCCCTACAAGTGTATTTTTCATTTTTCCGTGTTATCGTCACTTCCGCCGGTATCGTTACAAGCGGAACGCTCAAGAGCGTTCCCTACAAACACAACTCACATAACTGCGTCATTCCGAGCCTGCGAGGAATCCCCCGGTTGAACGGAACGCAGCAGCGACCACCGCCCTGCGACTACATAGGGGATTCTTCGGGCTGCGCCCTCTGAATGACACAATGGTTTTGCATTTCGCCTTTCATCGTTTCTGCTTTCATTCTTCATTTATCAAGGGTAGTATGCCCAAAAATTCCCCCGCAATACAGCGATTAATTTACCCCAAACACAAATCGAACGTTTTTTCGCTTTTGTGGTTTACAAACTGTATTATTATAATGTATAATGGTTTGAAATTGTATGATCAACCCGGCGCGGGCATAATCCCCGTGCCGCAAACAAAAGGCTGCGGGGGTTGTGCCCGTGCCGCTGCAAAGTACGAAGCAGTTTCAGCGGAGCGGATTTGTGTCCGAACGAGGAAGAGGACGCAGGAAATCCTTTGTGGCTTTTCAAGGACGATGACGAAGTACGGGCGCAAAGCCGCCCGATCAAACCGGCGCGGGCGCAACACCCGCAGCCTCAATAAAAAGGACGGTGACTCATTACGGAAAATCTGACCAGAACTCAGCTGAGTGTTCTCGAGTGTATCCGTGACTACATCGACAGGAACGGGTATCCCCCCTCAGTTCGCGATATATGCTCCGCCGTGGGCCTCTCCTCCCCCTCCACTGTACACGGCCACCTGAGCACCCTTGAGCGGCTGGGCTACATCGCCCGCGACGGCGGACGCAACCGCTCCATCCGCCTTACTGAGCAGTCCGCCCCCTCGGGCGTGCCTATTCTTGGCACCGTGGCTGCGGGAGCTCCCATTCTTGCCGTGGAGGACGCAATCGGCTATATTCCCTATGACCCCGAGCGATCCGGCGAATACTTTGCGCTGAAGATCAAAGGTGAGTCCATGATAAATGCGGGCATTCTCGACGGTGACATGATAATCGTCCGCCGTCAGGACACCGCCCTCAACGGTGAAATCGTTGTCGCCCTCCTTGGCGACGAGGCCACCTGCAAGCGTCTGTCCCGCTCCGGCGGTCAGGTGCTGCTCCTGCCCGAAAACGAGGAATATTCCCCCATCGACGGCAGCGAGGCCTCCATTCTCGGCAAAGTCACTGCCGTTATAAGAAAGTATTAATGCTATGTTCAATAATTTGAGAGAAACTATAAATGCCTACAAGCTGCGCGACCCCGCGGCACGTTCCTCCTTCGAGATACTTTTCCTCTATCAGGGTGTGCACGCCATCATATATCATCGCTTTGCCCACTTCCTCTATAAGCACAATCTCCGACTGGCGGCGCGTATGGTATCCCAGTGGTCGCGCCACTTCACCGGCATCGAGATACATCCCGGCGCCACTATTGGTCGCCGTCTTGTCATCGACCACGGTATGGGAACCGTAATCGGCGAGACCGCCGAAATAGGTGATGACTGCCTTCTCTATCAGGGTGTCACGCTGGGCGGTACCGGCAAGGACAAAGGCAAACGCCATCCCACTCTCGGCAACAACGTAATGGTTGGCAGTGGTGCCAAGGTGCTTGGTCCCTTCACGGTTGGCGACAATGCCCGCATCGCCGCTAATGCAGTTGTTCTGCAGGAGGTTCCCGCAGACAGCACTGCCGTCGGTATCCCCGCCCGCATTGTCCGCAAATCCGGCGAAAGGGTCAACTACGCCGCCGAAGTGGATCAGATCCACGTTGCCGACCCTGTCGCACTGGAGCTGGCCGCCCTGCGCGAGCGTCTTGAAAACCTGGAAAACGCAGGCAAGTGATTACGTTTTCGCGCGTTTTCCTCATCGCACTAAAAATTCGTCATTCCGAGCCCCGCCGCAGGCGGGAGCGTGGGAATCTCCGGTGTGAATACTAACTGCGCACAAAATCCGTCTCCGGAGATTGCCGCGTCGCTGTGCTCCTCACAATGACTTGATTTTCATTTTCCGCATTATCGTTTTTTTGCAATAACAGTCACAATTATGCGCCTTGAGGGCAAGCCGCCCTACACCGCACGGTAGAAAAATCGACAACCATTGGCACTCATGCCTATCCCACCCATAACAACAAGGAGAAAACCGACCAATGAAGCTTTATAATTCCGCCACCCGCACAAGGGAGGATTTCGTACCCAACAGCCCCGACATCGTAAAAATGTACACCTGCGGCCCCACCGTATATCACTTTGCCCACATCGGCAACCTGCGCAGCTACATCATGGAGGACATTCTTGAGAAGTACCTGCGTTACGCCGGCTACAATGTAAAGCGCGTCATGAACATCACCGATGTCGGTCACCTGACCTCCGATGCCGACGAAGGCGAGGACAAGATGCTCAAGGGTGCAAAGCGCGAGAACAAGACCGTTATGGACATCGCCCGCTTCTACACCGACGCATTCTTCGCCGACTGCGCAAAGCTGAACATCAAGCGCCCCGACGTGGTCGAGCCCGCCACCGAGTGCATCGACGAATACATTAAGATAATCAGCAAGCTCATGGAGACCGGTCACGCCTACTTCGCAGGCGGCAACGTATATTTCGACACCTCCAAGCTTGAGAAGTATTACATCTTCAACGACCACGACGAGGAGGACCTTGCCGTTGGCGTGCGCGAGGGTGTCGAGGAGGACACCAACAAGCGCAATAAGAACGACTTCGTACTGTGGTTCACCAAGTCCAAGTTCGAGGATCAGGCCCTCAAGTGGGACTCTCCCTGGGGCGTTGGCTACCCCGGCTGGCACATTGAGTGCTCCGGCATTTCCATGAAGCATCTGGGCGAGGATCTGGATATCCACTGCGGCGGTATCGACAACGCATTCCCCCACCACACCAACGAAATTGCCCAGTCCGAAAGCTATTTGGGCCACAAATGGTGTAATTATTGGATGCACGTCCACCACCTGAACACCAACGACGGTAAGATGAGCAAGTCCAAGGGTGAGTTCCTCACTGTTTCCCTGCTGGAGGAAAAGGGTTACGATCCTCTGGTTTACCGCTTCTTCTGCCTGCAGAGCCACTACCGCAAGGCACTGGTATTCTCCTGGGAAAACCTCGACAACGCGGTTGCCGCCTTCGGCAAGCTTATCGCCAAGATCGCCGCTCTCGACCCCAAGGCTGGCGAGCTTGACGAGACCGCATTTTCCGCAATGAAGGAGAAGTTCTCCGCTGCTCTTGACAATGACCTGAACACTTCCCTTGCTGTCACCGCCGTTTACGACGTACTCAAGGCAAAGACCACCGATGTAACCAAACTGGCCGCGCTGGCCGATTTTGATAAGGTACTCAGCCTTAACCTCGTTGAGAAGGCAGCCGTAAAGCGTGAGGCAGATGCAAAGGCCAAGGCCGCTGCCGCTGCTTCCTTCGCCGTAATTTCCGAAGCCGGCGAGGAAAACGCCGAGGTCGAGGCGCTCTGCCTTGCCCGCCGCGATGCAAAGAAGGCCAAGGATTTTGCCGAAGCCGACCGCATCCGCGACCAGCTGAAGGCCATGGGCATCGAGATAACCGATATCCCCAACGGCGTAAAGTGGAACAGAGTTTAATTTAATACGCCCCCAAGGGCGCGCGCTTTTCCGCGCGCCCTTGGTTTTTTCGGAAATAATATTTTCTTGCAAATACCACAGCACAAAAAATCCCTTGTCTGCAAAACAGACAAGGGATTTTCTCATTTTTCACTTCATTTAATCAGGCCGTAACTTTCAAGGCACTTACGAAGCTTGGCGGCGTTTTCGTCGCTCATCTTCCACAGAGGCAGGCGCAGGTCACCGACCTCCATGCCCAGCATATTCATGGCGGTCTTTACAGGAACGGGGTTGACCTCGATGAACATCTTCTCGAAAAAGTCGGCGTACTTGCAATAAAGGGCAGTTGCGGCTTTGAAGTCGTTCTTCAGGCACAGCTCGCAGAGCTCCGCGACCACTTTGGGCAGGATATTGGACGCAACGGAGATGACACCCACAGCGCCCATTGACATAAGCGCCACGGTATTGTCATCATTGCCGCTCCACACGTTCAGCTCGTCGCCGCAGACGGCGCGGGTACGTGCAAAAAGGCTCAGGTCTCCGGAGGCTTCCTTGACACCGTTGATATTGGGGTGCTCAGAAAGTATCTTATAGGTATCAACGGAAATGGAAACTGTAGTGCGGCTTGGTACATTATAAAGTATCATAGGTACGTTCACGCGGTCGGCAACATATGTAAAATGCTGAACCAGACCCGCCTGAGTGCTGCGGTTATAATAAGGTGTTACCATGAGGATGCCGTCCACGCCCGATGCCTCGGCGCTGCGGGCAAGGCGGATAGAGGTCATGGTATCGTTGCTGCCCACGCCGGAGATGACCTTCATGCGCCCTGCGGTATGCTTCACGCAGAAATCCACAAAGGCTTCGTGCTCGTCAAGTGGCTGGGTTGCATTCTCGCCCGTTGTACCGTTGACGATTATCGCGGAGGTGCCGCCGGCATACTGCATGTCGATCAGCTCCGCCATCTTGGCGTAGTCAATTCTGTTGTCCTTATCAAAAGGGGTTATCATTGCGGTACCGCTGCCGGTAAAAACAGGAATTTTACTCATATCGATCATCCTTTCATTACAGCTTACGGCGAATTCTTCAAACTGTGCGCACGCGGCGGTTATGCAGATAAATAAACCAGAGGATTACCAGCACCTGCACCACGCCCGCAACAATAAATATCATATACATATTTCGCAGGACGAATGTAAGGAACACGCAGCATGACAGCGACCATATCAGCGCACTGGCACTGATAAAGCGCGGGATGAGAGGCCACCATAGCTCCGAAAACACTATGGACACGATACATGACACGGGTATCGCCCACATCATTATAAGCCACGCCCTGCTCATTCCGGGGATAATAAGCTCCACCACGAAAAAGCCCACCATTGCCACCAGCCACACCAGTCCCATGGACATGAGCAGGATAAGCAGACGCTGGGGAGTTTTATTCACCGGCTCGGGCATCTTCGGCTCCTCGCTTCCGATAAGATCGTTTATGGTAACGCCGAAAAGCTCCGCCAATGCGGCAAGGACACAGATGTCCGGCAGACCTTCGCCTCGCTCCCATTTCGACACGGATTTATCAGAATAGTTTAGTATTTCCGCGAGCTCGGCCTGGGTCATACCCTTTTCCTTGCGATACCAGCTTATATTCTTGGCAATATTTGCCTTAATCATTTCGTCATTCATATCTATATGATACAACATAGCGCATTTTTTTGCAATAGTCAAAAAGCCGCAGAAATAAAGACTTTTTTGGTCGTTTCTACTGAGGGTAGAGTTAAATTTTTTATCTCTATTTTTAATATTTCGGATAGTAGAGCGCAGTTCCGGCGGAGTATAGACTGTTTTTGTCGCCACCATGCTATAATGAAGGCACTGAAACCGCGGCAATACTTGCCGCGAAATTATTACACAGGAGGACACCCTAAATGAGCAACTTTCTGCTTTGCACCGACTCCGGCAGCGACCTGATGCTGGATGCCTGCAAGAAATACGATATTATCCCCCTCAAAATGCACTATTCCATCGGCGACGATATTTTCACCGACGGTATGACTATCGAGACGGTTCAGGAGCTTTACGGCAAGATGGTCGACGGCGCAGTGCCCAGGACCAGTCAGATCAACGCTTCCGAGTTCGTTGACTTTTGGACTCCCCTGCTTTCTGAAAATCTGCCCATTCTCCACCTCTCCCTCGGCAGCGGTATTTCCGGCACCTACTCCAACGCCGAGATCGCAAAGCAGATGATTCTCGAGGAGCACCCCGACGCTGAGATTTATCTGGTTGACACCCTTGGCGCTTCCGCATCCTACGGTATGCTTTGCGTTGAGGTTTCCAAGCTGCGCGCTGAAGGCAAGGACGTAAAGCAGTGCTACGACTGGCTCATGGAGGTCCGCCACAATGTGGACGTATTCTACACCACCGGCGACCTGAAGTACCTCCACCGCGGTGGTCGCGTCAGCAAAACCAGCGCCGTTGTTGGCACAGTGCTGAACATCAACCCCATTCTCACCCTTGA
>JAFXFT010000093.1 GCA_017513385.1 Oscillospiraceae bacterium
CAATGAGTACAAATCCCTGCCAGCGGCTGAACTTCTTGGTGATCATGGTGGGAATAACGGCAATAGCGCCAACAACAAGGCAGGCAGGCAGGTCAATGCGTCCAACCTGCTGAGTTACAGGCAGTGCGCCGCCGGAAACAACAGCACAGATGGGCATTATCAAAGTCAGGTCGATAATGTTTGCACCGATGATATTACCAACAGAAAGGTTGCCCTGCTTCTTGACAATAGAGGTAATAGTGGTAACAAGTTCGGGGAGAGATGTGCCGATAGCAATAATGGTAACGGAAATAATTCTCTCGGGAACACCCATAATGGTTGCCAGCTTGCTGCCGTTATCAACGAGAAGGTCAGCACCCCAGACAATAGCTGCGGCACCGAGAATAAACTTGGCAAGGTTTACGGCAATGGTCTTTCGTGTGGTGTTCAGGCTGTCATCAAGCTCGCTGGTATCCTTTGGGTCAGGTTTTCCCATAGCGCGCTTTGCGGAAATGATATTCTCCGCTACGTTTACTGCAAAGATGCAAAGGAAAAGAACGCTGGGAACAATACCAAAGCTGCCGCCGCTGCCGAACACAACAAGCAGCAGGGCTGCGCCCATCATAAGGCTTACCTTAACGGCAAAATCCTTTCTCTTGATAGCCATGGGAATGAAGATAAGAGAAAGAGCCATGATGAGACCGATATTTGCGGTAACGCTGCCTACGGCGTTGCCGATGGACATATCCACCTTGCCCTGAGAAGCTGCAATAACGGAAACAAACAGCTCGGGAAGAGTGGTTGCAACGCTGACAACGGTAGCGCCGATAATAAACTTGGGAATACCGGATACCTCTGCCATCCATGTGGCTGCATCAACAAATACATCGCCGCCCTTGACAATGAGAATAATGCCAAGAACAAGCAGACCGATAGTAATTACGATTTCCATACGTTCACCTCAAAAAATAAGACTTACACGCAGACATGCTGCACATAAGCCCGAGCATTCCTAAGAACCGGCAAAAATTGTACCATAATTCGACAAAGCAGTCAATCATAATTTTACATTATTTGCAAATATATGTGCCAATCCCCCAAATAAGCCACGGTAGCTAATAAAAAATGTAATTTTAGTCATAATATCTCAGGTTATTCCAAATATTACTGGCAAAGTTTTAAAAATATGTTATAATGTATTATTGTACCACAACCATCTTCACTTTTGCACACAAAGGTAAGGTCTAATTATGAATGAGGCAATTACAACTAACATAAATTGCGCTGTGATACTGCCATCTCTCAATCCTACCGACAAGCTGAATGCTGTGGTAGACGGATTGATAGAGGCAGGCTTCTCCGATATTATTGTAGTAGACGACGGCAGCGGCAAAGAGTATCAGCTGCCCTTTGAGCAGGCTGCTGAGCTATCTCAGGTCACACTGCTGCGCCATGAGGTCAACCGCGGCAAAGGCGCGGCTCTCAAAACCGCATTCCGATATCTTATGGAAAGCCGACCCGATATACAGTGCGCCATAACCGCCGACGGTGACGGTCAGCATTTGCCCGGAGACATACTCAACTGCGCACTGGCGCTGAAGGACAATCCGGACGCACTGGTTTTGGGCTGTCGTGATTTCACTCTGCCGGAGGTACCGTTCAAAAGCCGCAACGGCAACAGAATCACATCTTTCATATTCCGCACCGGCTGCGGCATCCGTCTCAGCGATACTCAAACTGGATTGCGCGGAGCAGGTGCAGCCCTCTTCCCTGCCCTGACCGAGGTTTCCGGCGACCGCTACGAGTACGAAACAAACATGCTTCTTATGCTGCACCGTATGGGTATCCCCTTCGTTGAGGTAAAAATCGAGACCGTGTATGAGGATAATAACAGCGGCTCACACTTCCGCCCCTTCCGTGATTCTTTCCTCATATACAAGCTCATTATCAAATACATGGCAAGCTCTTTCGCCTCGGCGGGAATAGACCTGCTGGCATTCCTTATCCTGCACGCCATCTTCGGCGGCATGCTGGCAAAGCTGGCAGTGCCGGTATGCACGGTAGCCGCAAGGGTGATTTCCAGCTTCGTTAATTTCAACCTGAACAAAAAGCTGGTCTTTGGCTCCGGCAAAAAATACTCCTCTGCAATAGTCAGATATTACATACTCTGCGTTATCCAGCTTTCTGTCTCCGCAGGACTTGTGTACCTGCTTGGTCTGCTTTTCACCACCGATTCCTCCTGGCTGCTCACCCTTTTAAAGGCAGTGGTGGACACCGTTCTGTTCTTCCTGAGCTTCCACATCCAGCGGGAATGGGTATTCAAAGACAACTCTCGTTAAAAGTGAGGTTTTATACATATGGATCAACATAAGAAACAGCATCGAGGCGTGCGCTATATCGGTCGCTCGTTCGCCCTTTTGGGTACAACTCTTGCAATTATTCTGGCCATATTGGTTGGTGTTGTATGGGTTTTGGAAAAAGGTCCGTCACCCACTATAACCGAGCTGTTCTGCCGCTCCGTGCGTGAAACCAGCGCCATGCGCTGGGTTGCCAACGTATTCCTCACCGATGAGGAAATTGACCAGTTCAAGAGCCAGAACACAGAAACTCTGGCCACCGATTCTGTCAACACCTCTCTCATTCGCGTCCAGCAGGGCACTCAGACCGACAGCGAGACAGGAGAAGATGAAGATTCCGGACTGGAGCTTATTGATATAGCTCAGGGCACGATCAAGGGCAAGCTGCTCATCGTCAAGGATCCCTCTCGTGTTATTCTCGGCACCTCTAATAATTTCGGACAGGAAGCCGGTCTTCAGCTCACCGACATGGTTGCCAAATATGACGGCATCGCCGGTATAAACGGCGGCGGCTTCAATGACGAAAACGGTCGAGGCAACGGCGGTATACCTCAGGGTCTTGTAATCAACGAGGGCGAGCTGGTGTGGGGCAGCGCCTACGGCACCTACAATGTTATAGGCTTTGATGCCAACCACATTCTCCACGTGGGAACAATGACCGGACAGGAGGCTATGGATCGCGGTCTGTATTACGGTGTAAGCTTTGTTACCCATGACGGTCTTGCCTCCGCCCTGGTTATCAACGGCGAAGTACAGTACAAAAACCTCACCAGCGGTGTTAATCCCCGCACCGCCATCGGTCAGTGTGCCGACGGCTCCGTTCTGCTGCTGGTGCTGGACGGACGCTCCATCAATACGCTCGGCGCAACCATGGAGGATATATGCAACGTAATGCTTGAATACGGCGCTATAAACGTCGGCAATCTCGACGGCGGCTCCTCCACCGTCATGGTCTACGAGGGCGAGATAATCAATGCCTGCGCCTCTGTAACCGGTCCCCGCAATATTCCCACCGGCTTTATCGTTCTCAAGGAGGGTTGATCAATGGCTGATTTTGAACTGCACTCCACTGCTCCCGTCGCCGAAAATGCCGACCGTCGCGGTCGCCGCAAGTGGCGTCGTTTTCTCCTCATATATGCAGTCTGCCTGCTGCTTATCGGCGTAGTCGGCTGCGTTGTTCTCTACAACTACCTTGACTCCTATGAGGCTTCTCGCCCTGAGCATGTTATGGATGCACTTATGGCAGATACCTCCGTCGACACATGGTGCGCCTACGTGCAGGACGACTTCCGCGAAGCTCTCAGCGAGTTTGAGAATCCCGACGAGCTGTTTTCCGGCTATTTTGATGCGGTTCTCAAGAACGCAAACTACACCTACCGCCGCAGCAGAAGTGATTCTTCCAGCAATGACGTTCCCGTCTATGTTGTTCGCGCAGGCATGGTTGAGCTCTGTCAGGTAACACTTGCAGAAAAGGAAAGCGCCGGCTTTGGTATGTACATTTGGGAAGTAGGCAGCATTGAGTCCTGCTTCAGCATGAATAGTCTGCAAAGTGTTTCCATAGAGGTTGATGCTCCTGCTGACCAGCCCATATTCCTCAATGGTATCGAAATAGCACCCGAGTACATTATAGATGACAAGGTCCCCTGCCCGGATATGACTCAGCTTGAACAGGGCTTTGACGAACAGGCATACTTCGTCCGCTACCGCGTTGAACCCCTCTACGGCAGCATATCCGTGACTGACAACGAAGGCAGCACCCTTTCCGCACTGGACAGCAGCGACGAGCACACCGTAAGCTATCTGCTCCCGGAAACTGATTTCTATTCCTTCACTATCACTGCTCCCTCCAATATCTCCGTAAATGTTGGCGGCGTTACTCTGACCTCCGATGACATAACCTCTACCGCCCCCGGTGTTCTTGAGAATCTCGAGGAATACGCAGGCGACGGTCTTTTCCACAGCGTAACCTATGAGCTTACCGACCTCTACACCCAGCCCGAGATTACCGCATATGACGCAGCCGGCAACCTGCTGCGCCCCGTAGTAAGCGGCAAGGAAGCCAATACACTCACCTTCTTCCACGCTCACGATGATGCTCTGTATCAAGAAGCACACGATGAAGTTGAAGAATTCCTCAGCAAGTACATGACCTATTCTCAGCAGAAGTACAATTACTACAACTACACAAATCTGCTTTCCTGCATTTTGCCCGATACCAAGCTTTACAGCTACATCAAGAACTCCAAGGACGGTATGTACTGGGCAAGAGCAACCGAGATAAGCTACGAAGAGCTGACCTTTACCGACTTTGCGCCGGTAAATGATGACTGCTTCACCTGCACCATCCGCTACGATGCTGACTTCAGTGCGCAGGGCTGGTACGAAAAGTACAACTACGATTTGCAGAACGCCTACGAGATGGTATTTGTCCGATCCAATGGCGAATGGTACGC
>JAFXFT010000008.1 GCA_017513385.1 Oscillospiraceae bacterium
ACCTTGATATGGCGGGCTACGCCGACATGGCTATCGCCATCGGCGGGCTTATGGGTATACAGGTACCGGAAAACTTCAAGCATCCGCTGAAAGCCGCCTCCTTCACCCAATTCTGGCGCAACTGGCACGTTTCCCTCAGCGACTGGATTAAGGAACACATTTTCGTGCTCCTCAACGGCAAAAAGCTCAGCAGAAAGGTCGCTGCAGCCATTGGCTTCGGCACTATGATGTTCATGAGCCTGTGGCACGGTTTTTCCCGGCTTATGATACTGGATGGTATCTTCAACGGTATCTTGCTGGCAGCGGAAAATCTCCTCGGTCTTACCACCGTTGACCGCAAAAAGAGCAGCCGAGGCTACTACATTTTCCGCTGCGTGCTCACCAATGTGGTATTCGCTTTCAACACCATGTTCTACACCATGACCGCTGATCAGCTCTACGCTGCCATACGCGGCTTCATAACACTTTAAGGAGGGTGCGCCATGGCTAAAATCATTTCCTTCCTTAAAAAGAACATTTTCATTCTTGCCCTGCTTGTGCTGCTCATTGCGGCTGATATTATCCTCACCCGCACCAACCCGCTGAAATACTGCGACAGCATTCACAAGGACGATTTTGAGCTGACCCAGCTTGCCCACCCCGAAGAGGTGTGGGACAAGGTATTTTTCGGCAATTCCTCCGTTATCTCCGGCTACATTGAGGAGCAGAGCATAGCGGGCTATGTAAATCTCGGTATGGACTACGGCATGGTCACCAGCATAAAAGCAATGCTGGAGGAGGGGCATATCACCGTAGGCAGCGAGCTTGTCCTCGGTCTCAACTGGGACAGCATGTATGACGAGATGGCCACCGACCCCACCTACGCATGGCACAAGGACTGGTACGAGCCTTATTTCTATTTCCAGCGCGACAGGCTCAACTACCTTATAACCAACGGCATCACCCGCAAGCTCCACGGCTGGAGCTTCTTCACCCACTACTACGCCGAGCACCCCGACGGCAAAGAGCTCTACCACGGAATTATGAGTGATGAGGACATGGCAGCCCGAAACGAAAGGCTTTACAACCTTTTCTGGTCCAACGGCACGGGCATGTATGAGGAAAACCTCGCTGCTCTTGACGATGTATTCGACTTCTGCAATGAAAACAATATCCGCGTGCGCGTGGTATGGCTGCCCTGGAATCCCGATGTAGAGCAGAACGAATGCGACCTTTACGTTTACGGACGCACCATGGAGCTGTGTGCTCAGCGCGAAGTTGAGTTTTACGATATGACAAACGCACTGCCCGCCGAGTGTTTCCACGACACGGGTCACCTGAATTACGAAGTCGGCGCGCCGGCCTTTACGGAGATGATAGACCAATGGCTGATAAGTTAAAAAAGTTCCGCGAGAGCGTAGCCGGCAAGCTCATCACTGCGGTTATATACCTGATAATGCTGGCGCTGGTGATGATTTTCTTCACCGGCGAGGGTCTGTTTATCTACGAGGCATTTTGACCTTTGACGTAAATACCTATCTTATCGTTACTCCGGAGATTCCCACGCTGCGCTCGGACAAGGCCCGCAGGCCGAGTGCATGCGAGCAACCGCCGAAGGCGGCTCTTAGCGAGTCGTAATGACAAATCTTCAGATTTTATCGCTATTTGTTTATACGGCAAGCATTTCAATTTTCATGCAGGGAATGGGCCTGCCCATTCCGCTTGTTGGTTTGCTGCCGGCAATATCGCTGCAACGGAACAGGCAGGCCTGTTCCCTACGAATGATATTGAGTTTTTACATGTAAATGCGGCCCATTTAACATTAAAATCCCCTGCCTAAAAGGCAGGGGATAATCATTTTTCTATTGAAGCTATAGTCCGCTCAAGGGCTTTTCCACGTCCCCGGTTATTTTCAGAACCAGAACTTCTTCGGCTTTTTCTCACGGCGATATTCTCCCGATACCTCAACAAGGATTATATCGTCGCCAATGCGTTTTATCCGTTCCCAGCCGATTATATAATCGTCCTCCCGCCCGAAAAGCCCAAGAATGCGGCAAGGCCCGGGTATCACCAACGCCACGATGCGCCCGTCCATCACGTCTATGTACACATCGTCCACAAAGCCCATGCGGTGCCCGTTGCAGACGTTTATTACCTCCTTGCACCGCAGGTCGGCTATCCTGCATCCCACACGCTCACCTCCAAGATTGTTCTTTTTATTCTTTGCAGTAAACTAAAAACATTTGTCATGCTGAGCTTGCGAAGCATCTCCGCAATCGGTATACTGACAATCTAAAATGACTGCGGAGATTCTTCGCTCCGCTCAGAATGACATAAGTTTATGTGCTGCCTATCGTTCAAAAATTACATCAAAAACCGTTTTGCCAAATAACACGTATACCTATCTATACTCTCCCACAGTTCGTCCTATTACATATTCTTTTTTATTTGATTAATGGCGTTCTTCTCCAGCCGTGACACCTGCGCCTGGCTTATTCCCACCTCGGCAGACACCTCCATCTGGGTTTTACCCGCATAAAAACGCAGGGCAAGTATATGCCGCTCCCGCTCACTAAGCTTGCTTATGGCTTCGGATAAAGCTATCTGCTCCATCCAGCTTTCGTCTGTATTTTTGGTGTCGCTGACCTGATCCATAACATAAATCGCATCACCGCTTCCCGTATACACCGGCTCATAAAGTGACACAGGCTCCATTATTGCATCGATGGCAAAAACCACGTCCTCCCGCTTTATCCCCAGTTCCTTGGCTATTTCCTCAACGGTAGGCTCACGCTGATTCTGATTTATCAGCCGCTCCTTTGCCTGCAGCACCTTATAGGCCGTATCCCGCATTGAGCGGCTGACCCGCACGGCGCTGTTATCACGCAAATAGCGGCGGATTTCACCTATTATCATCGGCACGCCATAGGTGGAAAAGCGTACGTTTTGACTTATATCAAAATTATCTATGGCCTTTATCAGCCCTATGCAGCCCACCTGAAACAGGTCATCGGCGTTTTCTCCTCTGCCGGAAAACTTCTGTATCACCGAAAGCACAAGACGGAGATTGCCCGCGATAAGTTCCTCCCGCGCTTTCTTGTCGCCCTCCTTGCTGCGGCGAAGCAGTTCCATGGTCTCGTCGCTCTTTAGTACCTTCAGCTTCGCCGTGTTCACTCCGCTCAGTTCTACTTTGCTCTGTATCATCTTGTCAAAGCCCCCTGATGTTTCCTTTACGTCAGTAAACAGTATTTCCCGAGGGCTGTTTTTTAATACGGGCGTATTATGACCAAATATGTCTGTAAATTTCCGTCGATTGTTTGTCACTGTTTTTTTAATTTAGCTATTTGAATTGCGCGGCAAATATGCTATACTGTATCATGACAAATTCCCACCCTTATTTCAGTATAAAAGGAGTGTTACTATGGGCGGATTTTTTGGCGTCGTTTCAAAAAGCGACTGTGTATTTGACGTTTTCTTCGGTACTGACTACCACTCCCATCTTGGCACCAAGCGCGCCGGCCTTACCTTTTACGGAGTGGGCGGCTTCGACCGCAGTATCCATAGTATAGAAAATTCCCCCTTCCGAACCAAGTTCGAGCATGACATTGACGGCATGGAGGGCAACATCGGCATCGGCTGTATTTCCGACGGTGACTCCCAGCCTCTTATAATCCGCTCCCATCTGGGCGTTTATGCCATCACCACTGTCGGCAGGGTCAATAATCTTGAAGAACTTGCCAAGCACGCCTTTGCCGAGGGCACTATCCACTTCCTTGAAATGAGCGGCGGCGGTATCAACACCACCGAGCTTATGGCTGCCCTCATCAACACCCATAACAGTATTCCCGAGGGCATCAAGTATGCCCAGAGCCTCATTGACGGCTCCATGACCATGCTTGTAATGACTTCCGAGGGCATTTACGCCGCCCGCGACCGCCTTGGCCGCACCCCCGTTATAATCGGCAAACGAGATGACGCTGTCTGCGCATCTTTCGAGTCCTTCGCATTCCTCAATCTCGGCTATGAATTTTATAAGGAGCTGGGTCCCGGCGAGATAGATTATCTCACCGCCGACTCTGTGGAGATGGTTGTAGAGCCCGGCGAAGAAATGAAGATATGCACCTTCCTTTGGACATATTTCGGTTATCCCACTTCCACTTACGAAGGCACTAACGTAGAAGAAATGCGCTGCAAGTGCGGCTCCGCGCTGGCGATCCGCGACGGCAAGGTTGAAGTCGACTGTGTCGCAGGTGTTCCCGATTCCGGCACTCCCCATGCCATTGGCTATTCCAACACCTCCGGCATTCCTTTCGCCCGTCCCTTCATCAAGTACACTCCCACTTGGCCCCGTTCCTTCATGCCCCAGAAACAGAAGCAGCGCGATCTTATTGCCCGCATGAAGCTTATCCCCGTAGACACTCTCATTCGCGATAAGAGCCTGCTGCTCATCGATGACTCCATCGTTCGCGGCACACAGCTGCGCGAAACCACCGAGTTCCTGTACCACAGCGGTGCTAAAGAGGTGCATATCCGCGTTTCCTGCCCGCCCATCATGTACGGCTGCAAGTACCTCAACTTCTCCCGCTCTACCTCCGATATGGCCCTCATCAGCCGCCGCGTCATCAACGAGCTGGAGGGCGGCGAATGCACACCCGAGCGCCTCGAGCTCTATGCCGATCCCGACACTCCCGAATACGCAAACATGCTTGAAAAAATCCGCGAACATATGAAATTCACTTCTCTCCGTTATCACCGCCTTGACGACGTGGTTGAGGCTACCGGTCTCCCCGCCTGCAAGCTTTGCACCTATTGCTGGAACGGCAAGGAATAACAAATTAAATACCAAGAGCCTGTCTGCGTGGTGCAGACAGGCTCTTTTCACATTCCGTTTTTCAGCATCTCCTTTTTCAGCCGTACCATAATCCGCTTTTCAAGACGGGAAATATATGATTGGGATATGCCCATGCGGTCGGCGACCTCCTTTTGTGTCAGTTCCTGTCCGTTTTGCAGCCCAAATCGCATGTTGATTATATCCCGCTCCCGCTCTTCAAGGGTGGCCAGTGCCTCCCGCAGGAGCATTTTATCAGTTTCCTCCTCCATGGGTCGCATTACTATATCATCGTCCGTTCCCAGCACCTCCGAAAGCAGCAGCTCGTTGCCGTCCCAATCGGTATTCAGCGGTTCATCAAGAGAAATCTCCATCTTCTGATTGTTTATCTTACGCAAATACATGAGTATTTCGTTCTCTATGCACCTGCTTGCATAGGTCGCGAGTTTGATATTTTTCACGGGGTTGTAGGTATTGACCGCCTTTATCAGTCCGATAGTACCTATGGATATGAGATCCTCCAAATTGATGCCCGTATTTTCAAAGCGGCGGGCGATATACACCACAAGGCGCAGATTATGCTCTATGAGCATCTTTTTTGCGCTCTCCTCGCCTTGTGCCAGCTGCAATATATATCTTTCCTCTTCCTCTTTTTGAAGCGGCGGAGGCAGAGTTTCGCTGCCGCCTATGTAATTCACCTCAGGTGCGTAGCGTAATCCCAGCCTCTGCAGCAGCCTTCCTGCCGCAAGCCGCAGCTTTTCCCACAGTATATTATGCATGTTCTACCTCCTATACTTCAGCGCTCACTATTGCAGAATAATTTCCGCCCGTTGCTATGCTTTGGCTTGCCAGAACCGCAGACGCTCCCCTTATTTCTCTGCCTCCCACCTCGGCATGGTCAACCCGAAAAGCCAACAGCAGCCCGTTTTCCACGCCCAGCGCTCTATAAGGCAGCAGCTTGAAGCCATGACCCAAGCCCGCGTCCCAAAGCTGCTCCAATCGTTTTTCCGCCGCCTGTCCCCTGCTTTCCGCCAGCGCCGCGCGAATTTTTTCGTCCAAGAGTGGCAGCAGGGTATCCTCCCCCGCAATAATTGACGCCGCTCCCGAAATGGGGTCGCGCAGACTGCTGCCCGTATCCCGCAGCGCAATAAAGCTGACACTGCGCCCCTTATGCCGCAGCGTAATTTTCACCGTGCCTCCACGGGGTGCGGAAAATCGCAATATGCCGCCCAGTAGTGCGTAAGCTGCGGCGAAGCTGAATATCATCTGCTTCGTACCAAATCCGCCGCAGCAGACCGATACCGCCAGCACTATTCCCGCAAAAGCCGCAGAACACACTACAAACACCGCTCCGCAGCGCAAAAGGTCGTGTCGTCCTCCGAAGGCGGTAAGCAGCATCAGCACAGCAAACGCGATTTTCATAAGCACGCTTGCAAGAATGTCACCCATCAGTACATACAGCACAGAGTACAGCGCACCGACCACCGATGCCGCCAGCAGCCGCTTCCAGCTTACAGCGGCGGCGCAGAACCTGTCCGTGGCAAGAAGCAGCATAAAATCCGCCGCCAGCTCCGTAAGGAACAGGGTATCCAGATAGATTGTCGTCACGCGCCGCCTCCTTGTCCGTTTTCGTAGGCTTATTATATAAAATTCACCCTGCGAAAAAAGTCTTTCGCAGGGTGAGTTATTTGTCCGATATTGTTATGCAATTATCTCCTTGATTGCAGCGATAAGTGCGTCCATTTCCTCGTCCGTACCCACGCTTATGCGCAGGAAGCGGTCAATGCGGGGCTTTTTGAAATAGCGAACCAGTATTCCGCGCTCACGCAGCTTTGTAAAAAGCTCCTGCGCACTGATTTTTGCAGGCGCGGCGAAAATAAAGTTGGTGGCAGAAGGCAGACACTCAAAGCCCAGCTCACGCAGGGCTGCAATGCTGCGCTGACGGGTAGCGATAACCTTATTGCAGCAGCCCTCGAAATACTCCTGATCGGCAATGGCGGCGGCACCGCCTGCAATTGCAACACGGTCGAGGGTGTAGGAGTTAATGGAGTTTTTTACTGTATTAAGGGCGGAAATAAGGCTATTATCGCCCATTGCCCAGCCTACGCGCATACCTGCCAGCGAGTAGGACTTACTGGTGGTGCGGACAATGAGCATATTAGGATACTTATTTATCAGCGGCAGAGCGCTCACTCCGCCGAAATCCACATAGGCCTCGTCCACTATCACAACGGAGTCGGGATTGCCTGCCACGATGCGCTCGATTTCATCAAGAGGCAGCGCAATACCCGTAGGCGCGTTGGGGTTAGCGATAATAATGCCGCCGTTGGGATTGAGCAGCTCATCAACAGGCACGGTGAAGTCATCATTGAGGGCAACGGTTTCATAGGGCACCTGATAAAGGTCAGCGTAGACGGGATAAAAGCTGTAAGTAATATCCGGGAAAAGTATGGTTTTATCCGTATCGAAGAAGGCGGGGAAACACATTGCCAGCACTTCGTCGGAGCCGTTACCCACGAACACCTGCTCTTTTTCAACGCCGTAGCACTGGGCAATCGCCTCCACCACGGCGCTGCACTCGGGGTCGGGGTACAGGCGCATGGCCTCGCCGATTGCGCCCTCCAGGGCTTCAATAGCCTTAGGAGAGGGCGGATATGGATTTTCGTTGGTATTGAGCTTAATATATTTTCTGTCCTTGGGCTGCTCTCCGGGCACATACGCCTCCAGCTCCTGTATTCTTTTGCTCCAGTATTTTTTCATTGGGATTTCTCCTCGATGCTTTCTATTTTTTTGATATTCTTCTCCACCTTGCTGCGGGGCAGCATAAGCTCATGCCCACAGCCTTGACAGACTATTTTGAAGTCCGCGCCGATGCGGGTGACTTTCCAGCGTTCACTTCCGCAGGGGTGTTTCTTTTTCAGTGTGAGAATATCGCCCACATTTATGTTCATAGCAGTTTCTCCGTAATAATTTTATGACCTCGGGGCATAATGCAATTATCGAAAAATGAAAGGAATGCCCGGATATGTCGCTGAACATTTACGCCAGCTTTGAAAACCGCGATGCCGCGGAGCGCGCCGCAGCGCGCATGAGAAGAAAGGGTATCGCTTTCCGCTTCTCCCTTCAGGACGGCTATGACCCTTCAGTATCAGACCTGAGGGCGGCTCACGCCTCGGTGAGCTTGCTTTTTCCATATCGCCCGCCCTTCGCCTCCAATGAATTCACAAGCTCTCCTGTTCATTGGGATATAGGCAAGGCTGTCTATACCTCCGATACGCTGGGTATGCCACTCTATCCCGGCGGCAACACCACTCATGCCAAGATCACCGTTGACGATGAGCACCTTGAGGCGGCGCGCAGCATTCTCCGCAACTGCGGGGCATACGATTTGCGGTAAGTTATTTTTTCTTTATTTCGTCCCAGTACTTTTTCGCGGCCTGTTCGGTCTTGTTATCGCCGAACTCATAATACTTTCTGTCCTTGACCGCATCGGGCAGATACTGCTGCTCAACGTAGTGGTTCTTATAATCGTGGGCATATTTATATGCTTCCACCTTTTCCACCTCAGCACCGTCGGCATGGACGTTCTTGATGTGGCGGGGTGTATCACCTGTGCGTCCCGCCTTCACGTCGGCCATTGCCATCTTTATGGCACTGACCGCAGAATTTGATTTAGGTGCGGTTGCAAGAAGTATCGTAGCCTCTGCGAGGGGTATCTGCGCCTCGGGCAGACCGATTTCGCGGGCAGAGTCCACACAGGCCTTTACAATGCTGATGGCCTGCGGATAAGCTAAACCTATGTCCTCCGCCGCAATAACCAGCAGGCGGCGGCAGGGTGAGATCATATCCCCAGCTTCAAGGAGTCGGGCAAGATAATGTATCGCAGCATCCGGATCGGAGCCGCGTATGGACTTTTGGAATGCGGAAAGCAGGTCATAATGACCGTCGCCGTCGCGATCATAGCGAATGGCACTGCGCTGAGCAACCGACTTTGCGTCATCAAGGCTGAGAAGCAGCTTGCCATCGGTCTCGCGGGCACCGTAGAACAACAGCTCCACGCAGTTCATGGCCTTGCGTACGTCGCCGCCGCAGGCTGAGGCAATAAAGTCCATTACACCCTCTTCTGCTTCCCAGTTAAGACCGTTCTTCTCACCCATAATGCCCATGGCGCGTTCAATGGCCGGAATGAGCTGCTTAGGCTCTATGGCCTTGAATTCAAACACCGTGGAGCGGCTGAGAATTGCGTTATAAACGTAGAAATACGGGTTCTCCGTAGTGGAGGCTATAAGGCTTATCTTGCCGTTTTCTATATGCTCCAGCAGCGATTGCTGCTGTTTTTTGTTGAAATACTGTATCTCATCAAGGTACAGAAGCACGCCGTTGGGGGCGAGCATGGTATCGAGGCTGTCGATGACCGCCTTTATATCGCCGATACCGGCGGTGGTGGCGTTGAGCTTATGCAAGGTGCGCTGCGTCTTTTCGGCGATAATGCTCGCAACAGTGGTCTTGCCCACACCCGAGGGACCGTAGAATATGAGATTGGGAATCTGTCCGCTTTCGATAATGCGGCGCAGCATTCCGTTCTTGCCGAGAATATGCTCCTGTCCAACCACATCGTCAAGGGATTTGGGGCGTATTTCGTCTGCCAGCGGTCTGTACACAAGCTGTCACCTCTTTTGTTTCTTTCTTACAGTAAATTATATTATATCTTTTTTCGGCTCATATTACAATACGGAAACGCAAATTTCACCTGTTTTACTTTCGGCAGGGGCACGCCCCTGCCCTACACTTTACTTACAGAAATTTTTGCGGTATAATCAGCTTACTCCACAAGGCAAAGGAGATACATACATGAAAGATACCGCGCTGAAAATAGTTGAGCTTTTGGAGCAGGAGTACCCCGATGCGCTCTGCTCCCTTGAATACGAAAAGGATTACGAGCTGCTTTTCGCTACCCGCCTTGCTGCCCAATGCACCGACGAGCGTGTGAATAAGGTAACCCCCACCCTCTATTCCCGCTACCCCAGCCTCGAAGCGCTGTCGGAGGCAAAGGTCGAGGACGTGGAGGAAATAA
>JAFXFT010000094.1 GCA_017513385.1 Oscillospiraceae bacterium
CCCATTCTCGAGGACGTAAGCTTCACCGTGAAGCCCGGTGAGTTCTACGCCATCGTAGGCCCCACCGGTGTCGGTAAGACCACCCTCGTCAAGCTGGCCAACCGCTTCTACGACCCCAACAAGGGCAGCGTAAAAATGGACGGCGTTGACCTGAAAAAGCTGTCACTGGCCTCCCTGCGCCGCGCCATAGCTTTCGTTCCTCAGGACACCTTCCTCTTTAACAGCACCATTGCCGAAAACATTTCCTTTGCAAAGCCCAATGCCACCCGCGAGGAGATAATCACAGCAGCAAAGGCGGCACGCATTCACGATGACATCATGGAGATGCCCGAGGGCTACGACACTCTCACCGGCGAGCGCGGCGTAAAGCTCTCCGGCGGACAGAAGCAGCGTATCGCAATCGCCCGCGCCATTCTCTGTCAGGCTCCCGTACTCATTCTCGACGAAGCTACATCCTCCGTTGACGCGGAAACCGAGCGCATGATCCAGCGTTCCATCAATGAGCTCAGCGGCAGCCACACCATTATCGCAATCGCCCACAGACTCTCCACCGTAAAGAATGCCACCTGCATCCTTGTATTCGAGGAAGGCAGAATTGCAGAACGCGGCACTCACGAAGAGCTGCTTGCCAAGGACGGTCTGTATGCCCGCATGTACCGCACCCAGACCGAAAAGGAAGAAATGACCGCATGGTAATTTGAATTCAAACATAAACAGCCCCGCACCGGTTGGTGCGGGGCTGTTTTCATTATATCAATGATTCTTTTTCTGTCTTATATCTCTGCCAACGAAGCTGAGCACGGTATACTCGCCCTGGAGGCGGGAGGCTATCTGCACGGAGTAGCGGCGGCGGATATCCTCGATGCTGAGATTGGAGTTTATAATGGTCTTTTTGCCTGTGCGCAGACGGGTATTGACCAGATCGTAAAGGGCGCTGATAGTGAAGCTGGTGGTCATCTCGGTGCCAAGGTCGTCGAGAATGAGCAGGTCACAGTTCATATAGCGGTCAAGATCGGCGCGGAGGGAGTCCATATCCGTATAGCTGCGGGCGAAGCGTTCTTCCTCAAAGTGGGCAAAAACATTCACCGCCGTATCGTAGACCACGGAGAAACCGTTTTCGGATACTACCTTGGCAATGCAGGTGGAAAGGAAGGTCTTTCCGAGCCCCGGTCCGCCTGTCATGAAGAGATTTTCGCGCTCATCACCGAAGCGGCGGGCATACTGCAGGCAAATCTCGTATATGACCTCCATCATATCCCGAGGCACTACGCCGTCCTTCATGGGTCGGTCGTCGTAATAATCGAGATTGAAGGAATCGAAGGTCTCCTCGCCCAGCTTCAGCAGCTGGGAAAGCTCAAGGCGCTGCTCCTCCTTATAGAGCTCCATGAGGCAGGTGCAGGGCTTGGTGCCGTAGAATCCGCGGTCGGAGCATTTTTCGCAGCGGGGCTTTTCGTCGAGACAATCGGGCGCAAAGCCCGCCTCGCTCATCAGCTCAGCGCGCTCCGCCTGCAGATTAAGATTCTTGAGTGCAATATTACGCAGAGCCTCTTCGGGATTGGCACTGCCGCTGTCCAGAGCCGCGAAGGCTGCCTCGGCAAAGGACTGGGATATGGTGCGATCTATCTGCGCAACGCGGGGCAGACGGGCATACACACGCTCGCGGAGTCTGTTCAGCTCCCGCTCGTCCTTTTTATTCAGTTCCTCCAGTCGGTCAAGAGCCCGACCGAGAAGTTTTCCGTCAAGTGCCATAATTTCACTCTCCGCTCTGCTTAAGCTTTTTCAAGTATTCCTTAAGGCGCGCCATTTCCTCCTGACCGCCTGCGGCAGGCTGTTCGCCGACCGCATCTTCCGCCTCAGGCTTGCGGTCGCCTGTGCGCACCTCGTCCATGGTTTTAAGCCCCTTCTGCTCCCAGCTTTTCAGTATGGAGTCCATATACTTCCACACCATTCGTCCGGTATTGAGGACGGTCTTATCGTAGGCGGCGCTTATGAGCTCATCGCTGTAGCCCGCCTCTGCCCACTCGGTAATGCAGCGCTCCTCCGTGGGAGACGGGGAACGGTCCTGCAGACCGAGGATACGGCGGATTTCCGCCTTGCGCTTTTTAGCTCGTTCGCTTGCTTTTATGTACTCATTGGCTGCTTCAAGGCTGAACACACCCTTTTCCGCCCACTTATACGCCTCCGAGCGCACGGTGCGCATGGTGGGACGCTTGTCCGCGCCGTACTTTTTCTCGTGCTCTGCCACGCAGTGCGCCACCAGCAGCAGGATAACGTCGGTCGGCAGGCCGAGATAGTCATAGAATCCCAGCAGCTCCATAAGTCCGCTTGATGTAAGAAGATTGCCCATTACCGCCTGAACCTCAGTGACCAGCGCGGAAAACTGGGGGTCATTGCGAACGGCGTTCTTTGCGTCCTCACTGCTGTATTCCGGCAGCTTATCGCCGGGCTTTACCAGCGGCGCTGTATTCTCCTTCTGCGTTTCCTGCACTCCGCCCTTGATAAGCCCCATATTTTGAAGGCTGCGGGCGGCTGCGGCAGCTCGTCCGTTCATGTTAAGCTGTCTGTCGGCAGAGGTCAGATTGAGCCTGCCTCCGTTGCGGAGAATATATATGTAAAGCAGCGCGGCATCGCCGTCGCCGGAAGCCAGCAGCCTGTCTGCCGCCGCGTCACTTATGCTTATTCCCGTGGGCAGTACGTACTCTTCGTTACCCATTATCCGCGCTCCTTTCCTGTCGTTGATTGCAATATAGGGTTATTAATTATATCAAACCCTCGAATTATTGGCAATAGCGGCGAAGAATAAAAACTGCGGAAAATTTTCGGCGGCAGATGACAATTAATCCTTTAATTCGTCTTTATATTGTGGTATACTATTAAAATAGTATTAGTATGCCCACATTCTGCAAGAAAGGAGCTGTCGTATGCCCGAAATACTTATTCCCGCCCCCAATCCCGAGGCAGTGCGCGCCGCCGTGCAAAACGGCGCAGACGCAGTATATGTGGCTCTCGGCAGCTTTGGCGAAAGGGCGCTGTCCGAGGCCATAAAATACTGCCGCATTCGCGGAGTGAAACTTTATTTCGCCATGCCCGCAGCAGCACGCGACGGTGAATCCGAGGTTTTGCTGCAAAAGGCGCGCCGCGCTGCCGAGCTTGGTGCCGCTGCCATCGAAACCGGCGATTTGGGTATACTGCGCGCTCTGCGCCAGCTGCTCCCCGCCACTCCCGTCCATCTGCGAATGGGTGCCGTGAATGCCGCCGGCATTGCCACTGCTGCCTATCTTGGCGCAAGCCGCGTCACCCTTTCTCCCGACCTTTCTCTTGAGGAAATAACCGAGCTGAGCAAAAGCGCAAGAATTGAACTGGAGCTTCCCTGCCACGGTCCTGTCTGCTCCGCAGCAGGAATATGCCGTTTGAGTGCCTTCACCGACTCCGGCTGTGCCTGCTTCGGCGACTGCTCCATGAGCTGCCGCAAGGCCTACGGCACTGCAGGCAAAAGAGGAGATTTTTACATAAGCCGCAAGGACATATGCCTTGCTGACGACATAAAAGCTCTGGCAGGTTTGAATCTTGCTGCCCTGCGGGTTCTCGGCACAAGCCGCCGCCCCGAATATTCCGCACTTACCGCAAGAGTTTATTCCGCAGCCGCAAAAGGTGTTGAATTTGACCGCTCCGACCTTGACCTTCTCGAGGACGCATTCGCCCCAGAGGGCATGACCACCGGATTCCTCCACGGCAAAAACACTGAGGTATTCGGCAAACAGGACGAGCGTCCCCGCTATCCCCAGACCATACTGGGCGATGTGCGCGAGGCATATATGCACGAGGAGGCAGGGCGCATTCCCGTACGTCTTTCCGGTCTTATCCGCCGCGGCCAGCCCGTTATTATCGCTATCGAGGACAGCGAGGGACATCGCGCCACCGTTGAGGGTGTACTGCCCAAAGACGCTTTCGGCAGCGAGGAGACCGGCAATGCCCACCTTACCACTCACCTTTACAACCTCGTAGGCACCCCCTTCTGCTGCACCGAGGCGGCCGCCTCCGTAGACAAGGGGCTTTATGTGCCCCCGACTCAGCTTATCGCCCTGCGTCAAAAGGCAACAGAAAAATTGGCGCAGCAGCGCGCCGCATTCCCCGTTCCGCAGATTGCCGCAATACCCG
>JAFXFT010000095.1 GCA_017513385.1 Oscillospiraceae bacterium
AGCTTCCCCCCAAAGGGGGAAGCCATATGGGAATGCTGTTTTGTATATACTGCCCTTACATCTTCGCCTTAGCCATCAGAGCCCGCTGGGCGGCGGCAGGCAGATTAGAATACTTCGCCTGCATGGTTGTGGGCAGCTTGGTCAGCGCACCGGCAGAGGAAATGCCCGCCGTATTGGCCGCACCCTCGTCAACAATTCCGCTGCGCTCCCGCACAGCCTCAATAAGCTCCGCCTTGCGGGGAATAAGCTTATCGGGAATGCGCTCAAGATACTCAATAAGATCGAGAGTTCCGTCGCGCCGCAGATTGTCGAGGGTCTGCACCATGGCGATCTCGCTGAAATAGGTGCTTGCACCTACATCTACGCGCACCCGCAACCACAGGTCCTTGAACACGGAGAAGTCGAACATCTCCACCACCCTGCGCTTCTGCTTCTTTACGGTAAGCAGCCCGGTTTCGGGGTCAAGAACAGCGTTGCCGACAGCGTCCAGCTCGGTTGTACGCACTTCCCGCTCCCGAACCACGGGTCGCTTGCCGTAATAAGTGCCCATCATATCCAGCAGGATAGCGCCGATGTCCTCCACCCACTCGTAAAGACCGGCGCGGGTGTTCTCAAGAGGCACCTCCGCCGAGGACTGCAGCACCATCAGCGCGGAGGTGTTCTCGGGCTGAACGGAGCCCAGCTGGGCATCGGTAGCGCCAAGGCAGTCCTTGGTGTAGGCCATGGCCTTGTCGATGGCGGCGATTATCTGGTTGCTCATGTCGGCAGGGGCGAGATTTGCCGCCACCTGACCGATGCTCTGACCGGGGATAACGCCCCGCACGCCGATAGCCTGTCCCACCTCGTTGCTCCAGCCGCTGATAAGGTCGGCGTTATACACCGTCTTGGGGAAGCCGGAAAGCTGGAGATGGCGCATTACCATGGCAAACATGGTGTTGATGAAAATCTGATTGGGGATAATACCCGTAACCAGCGCGCGGCCATGGTACTGGTTCTTTTGCTTCTCCCAGTTGCCCCAGGCAATGGGGTATCGGGAAAGGCCGGTGTCCCGGTCCTCGAAAATCACGCAGTCGCGGGTTGCCTTGGTAACGTGGACGGTCTCCCGTCCGTTGACCTTTTTCTTCGTGTAAAGATAGCAGTAGAGGGCTTTGCCGTCCTCATCGCCGTTGTCGGCAAGCTCGGTGCGGCCGCCCTGACCTGCCTGAAAGCCGTACTCACTGTCGGCGGTAACGCGGTTTTTCTCTCTTGCCTCCCGGCGGAGATTTTCCACGGTATCGCGGCCAACGATGAGTATGTAGGGCTGGCGCTCCACATCGGTGGTGTTGGGATTGCCGAACATTACGTTCACGCCGTCCACAAGCTCCATGCGGATCTCGCCCCGATATGCGCCGAAGCTGCCGCCGTAGGGCATTGCGTCCGCGTCCCACCAGAAGTGGGCACAGTAGTCGCCGGTCTGCGCGCCATCGAACAGCGCCTCGCGCACGCGGTAGTCCATTTTGAACTTCTCAAGAAGGTTCGCCACCTCCGCCGAAGCGAAGCGTGCGTATTCGTCGCCCTCCCGCCAGGAGAGGGGCTCGAAGCTGATGGACACGGCGCTGGAGGTCAGCGAGGCCACAAAAAGGCTCACCACTCGCTTTATAATGTTGAAAACCGGCTTGGGCAGGCGGTTCATTGCGGGTGTGTCGGGCATGTTTACCCACTGGTTTCCCGCGAAAAACTCCAGATTGGTGTCCACAAGGCGGTAGAGATTGGGGCTGAGGCGGTTATTGTAATCCCGACCGCGCTCGTAATACTCCCACGCCTTCGTCATAGTGTTTCTGTTTGCCATCTCATTCCTCCTTCATGGTTTTCAGCCCGTAGGCCACATCGGCGTTATAGCCCATGAGGAGGCTGAAGGCCTCCTTTTCCGCCTGAGGGGAATGAGCCTGACGCGGGGGCTGACTCTGCTCCGGACTGCGCCTGCCGCCGATGATAAGGCCCAGCCCGAATACCGCCGCGGCGAATATCACCGCGCAAAGAATGTAAAACATAGTTTCTCCTTTCACAGCTCTGCAGTAAAACAAGGGGATTAGGCTTCCCCCCTTTGGGGAGAAGCTGGCGGCGAAGCCGACTGATGAGGGGAATCCGCGCAGCGGATATTTCACCCATACACATCGTACAGGTCGCCGCCGAAGGCCTCGCCCATCTCGTCATGGTGGCTTACCGCGCTGCCGCCGGGGCTTTGCAGCATATAGGCCAGCGCCTGCGATGCGCTGTCCACCATATCGTCATGGGCCGCGGTGGGAAACGCCGTCCACTGGTCGAGGAACTCCTCCGCCCATTCTTCGCCCTCGGGAACGTAGACATGTCCGCTCTCAATGGCAGGGGAAACGGCATTGACGCGGGCAACCTTGCCGCCTCGGGGCTGCACGGGGATAACGCCCGTAAGCTGACTGCCCAGCACCTGCACGATGGCCGAGCCGTTGGCCTTGTCCTCAACAAGAATGCGCCCCGCCCTCGGGAAAAGACCCCGCACGGTATTTATGGCAGCCAGCGTGCGGGGAAAATCCAGCTGACGGTTCAGGCAGTACAGCAGGAAAAAGTCACTGCCTCTCCGTCCCCAGACCGTTATCGCCACAAAGTCGCTGGTGTCATTGCCCTTGAAAGCCGCGTCCACGCTGATAAGCTCCTCATGGAAAGGCTCCGCCGCAGGCAGACGAAACCGCCGCCACCATTCCCGCTTCACCAGATTTCCGTCCTCGGCGCGGGGCGAGCACATATACAGAGCCTGCCAGGCTCTTGCTCCGCCCGCCGGGTCGGAAACGTAGCTTTCGCGGAACTGTCTGAGCCAGCGCTCGTCCTTACCCAGCTCCGGGCAAAGGGGTTCACCGGGCTTTCTTCCCAGCGGGTCATTCTCCCCCGCCTCTATGGGCAGCCGCAGCAGAGTCACGCTCCGCTCCGTTGCGAGGATACGTGAGGCCAGGTCGTCCTCGTGCCACGGGGTCATGATTATGACCACCTTTGCCCCCGCCGCAAGGCGGGATTTAAGACTGTTCTGCCACTCCTCCCAAAGGCGGGCGCGATATGTAAGGCTGTCGGCCTCCTGCCGGTTCTTGATTGGGTCATCTATAATAAGCAGATTGGCGGGATTGCCGGTAATGCCGCTCATTATGCCGCGGGAAATGAGCCTGCCCTCACCGTTTTCCAGTTCAAACTCGTTGGCGCGGTTTATCTTTCCGGGTCGCAGCCCGAAAATACCCTCGCCAAAGTTCACCATTTTATCCCGATTTCTGCGGCAGAAGCGCTGGGCGGTTATATCGTTATAGCTTGCCAGTATCACTCGCCGGCGGGGATATTTTCCCAGATACCAGCTGGGCAGAGTTTCCGTAACGGTGGCGGTCTTGCCGTGCTGAGGCGGGGTCTGAATAACAAGAATGTCGTATGCGCTGCCGCTTTCCGTTTCAATAAACTCCTGCAGCTTCGCCGCAATGAACTCCGACATTTTCGTGCGTTTCCAATCCGAGCCCTGCACATAGGCCAGATACTCGCTATAGTGCCGCCGCGCCAGCTCCCGCCTTGCCAGCTCTGCCAGCACCGCCGCTTTTTCTGCTTTTTTCAAACCCTCACCCCTTTGTAAATGAATTGCATCTTTGACGCATGAATTGCCCCTGCGGGGCATGAAAAGAATAGCCTTAGCCTTCCCCTTGAGGGGAAGGGAGACCGCGTCAGCGGTGGATGAGGTGTCATCCTTCACGGCGCGAAGCGCCAATTCATGAAGCGCAGCTTCAATTCATGGGCATCGCCCAATTCATGCCGCAAGGCAATTCATCTGCCTTCATCTCCCCGCCATCTCTCTCAACACCTCGTCGCTGAGTCCCGACAGCTCCGTACCCACAGGCTTAGGCGGCTCCGGCTCACCGACATTTTCCCCCGCCGCCTCCCGTATGAGCTTGGCGGCGCTTACGTCGCCGGCTACCGCCTTGCGAAACAGGGCAAAGAAGATGGCCTGCGCCCCCGTTGCCGCAAGACCGTGTCGCTCAAGCTCCTCCCGCAGCGGGCTATCCTCCGGCAGCCTCATTTTCAGCACCGCCACCGCGGCCTTTTCGCTCATTCCTTTTCTCGCCGCCATGCTCATCACCTCCCCGGCGCACAAAGCTTACACCCGCCGCCGGGTGACATTAACTGACATCTTTCCGATTTTTGAAAAATTTTTGCGGCAGAAAAACAACGCTTGTAGGGCGGGATGCCCTCATCCCGCCGTCGATTATCCCCGCAAAAACGATAATCCACCAAACCCCAAACACATTCGTAGGGCTGAGGCTTAACCTTCCCCTCAATGGGAAGGTTAAGCCTCAGCCGCCCGCACCGCACCAAACACCCACGCCCTGCCACACCGATTTAAATCTCAATTCTCAATTCTCAATGCATGGACATTGCTCCCAAATCGTGGTATACTAACCCTATCTATCCCCATCGGAGGCAAAAAATGACTCTTGTTATAATGGCCGCGGGACTTGGTTCCCGCTACGGCACAGGCTGCAAACCCATTGAGGGCGTAGGACCCGCAGGCGAGATCCTACTGGAATACGCGGTCTATGATGCGGTCAGCGCCGGTTTTTCCAAATTCGTATTCATAATCAAGGACGATATGCGTCAGTTCATGGAGACCCTCTGCAAGGGTTCTCTCTCCCATATGAAAACCAAAGAGGGCAAGCCCATCGAGATAGTCTGTGTCTATCAGGGCTACGACTCCCTGCCCGGGTTCTTTACCGTACCAGCCGGCAGAACCAAGCCCTACGGCACAACTCACGCAACCCTCTGCGCCAAAGACGTGGTAAACGAGCCCTTCGCCGTTATAAACGCCGATGACTACTACGGCGCCGAGGCCTTCCGCGTAATTTATGACGTGCTCCCCACCCTCGCCCCCAGCGAAGGCTGCATGGTGGGCTACCATTTGAAGAACACCGTCAGCAAGCACGGCTCCGTAAACCGCGGTATCTGCCGCGAGGAAAACGGAGTTTTGTCCGAGGTTATCGAAACCCGCGGAATAATGCCCGACGCCGACGGAGTCATTCTCGCCGAAGCCGAAAGCGACAGTCCTTATCCGCTCGCTCCCGACTCGCTGGTGAGCATGAATTTCTGGGGCTATAACCCCGGCATATTCCCCCTCATGGAGGAATATTTCAATGATTTCCTCCGCGGCCTCGCTCCCGACGATATGAAAAGCGAGTGCCTGCTGCCGCCCATGAATGATGACCTCATAAAGAGCGGACGCATCAGCATAAAGGTGCTGCAGAGCGGCGACAAGTGGTTCGGCATGACCTATGCCGCCGACCGCCCCAAGGTTGCCGAGGAGCTGCAAAAGCTCCATGACGCAGGCGTATACCCCGAAACCATAAGAATAAAATAAAAAAGAGAGAAGATTCGATGAATCTTCTCTCTTTTGCGTTGTTTGGTGATTTTTGAAAAACCAAAGGGTACTCGTAGGGAACAGGCCTGCCTGTTCCGCATACAACGATACCGCAGGCAGTAAACCAACAAGCGGAATGGGCAGGCCCATTCCCTACAAGAAAACTATAGATTTCCGCCGCAACAACGAAACCCCACAAAACGTAAAAATCCCTTCGTAGGGAACGGTCTTGACCGTTCCGCTCCACGACCCGCACCTAAAGTATTGTCATTCCGAGTGCATGCGAGCAACCTCCGAAGGCGGCTCTTGGCGAGTCGTAATGACGTAATCGCGGCGCCACCGCAAAAAATAACGGTGCACAGCAGAAACAACCTGCTGTGCACCATAATTATCAATTATAACATTATCAATTATTCTCAGACCTTGACGATCCAGCCGCGGGTGTCCTCAACGCGACCCCACTGAATACCGGTCAGCTCGTCATAGAGCTTCTGGGTGATCTGACCGATCTGGCCGCCGTTTACAACGACTTCGCGGTCATTCCACTTCATCTCACCGATGGGAGATACAACGGCTGCGGTGCCGGTGCCCCAGGCTTCCTCAAGCAGACCGCTCTCGGCTGC
This sequence comes from Oscillospiraceae bacterium, assembly GCA_017513385.1. Lineage (GTDB taxonomy): Bacteria > Bacillota > Clostridia > Oscillospirales > Oscillospiraceae > RGIG6375. The sequence goes on from JAFXFT010000095.1 coordinate 6,013, forward strand.
GTCGAAAAGCTCCTTGGCGGAGAGCAGGCGCTCTTCGACCTCGATGCCCCAGGAACGGATAAGCTCAATGCAGGACTTGCGGGTGATGCCGGGCAGAACGGTGCCGTTCAGTGCGGGAGTAACGACCTTGCCGCCGATCTTGAACATTACGTTCATTGCGCCGACTTCCTCAATATACTTGCGCTCAACGCCGTCCAGCCACAGAACCTGAGAATAACCGGCCTTCTCGGCCTTCTCGGCAGCGCGGATAGAGCCTGCGTAGTTACCGCCGCACTTGGTGAAGCCGGTACCGCCGCGGACTGCGCGGACATCGTCGTTCTCAACGTAGATCTTTACGGGGCTCATGCCGCCTGCGTAATAGCTGCCGCTGGGGCTGCAGATAACGCAGAAGATATAGGTCTTGGAGGCGTGCACGCCAAGAGCAACGTCACTTGCAATAATAAAGGGACGGATGTACAGGCTGGTGCCGGGAGCGTGGGGAACCCAGTCCTCGTCAACGGCAACAAGCTCCTTGACAGCGTCTACGAAATCCTCCTCGGGAATGGGAGGAATGCACATACGCTCGCCGGAAGCGTTGATTCTGCGTGCGTTCTCAACAGGGCGGAACAGCTGAACGGTGCCGTCAGCGGTGCGATAAGCCTTCATGCCCTCGAAGATCTCCTGAGCATAGTGGAAAACCATGCAGGCGGGATCCAGCTCGAATGGAGCGTAGGGAACGATGCGGCCATCGTGCCAGCCCTGACCCTCGGTGTAGTTCATCAGGAACATGTGGTCGGTAAACTTCTTACCGAAGCCGAGATTATTTTCGTCGGGTCTTTCCTTGGGGGTAGTGGTACGGGTTACGGGATACTTAGCCATATATTTCACCTTCAAATCAGTAATTTAGCGTAAATATGTATGAGTTACTCGATATTATAGCATTTTGCCGAATACAGCGCAATATCCACAGAAAAAAATATCACCAAAATTAATTGACAAAAGTATGCTTCTATTTTATCCTTATTATAGATGATTACGGCCTTTAACAGGCTTGAATGTGCAAAATACAAAAGAACAGGATGGGATAAAAAATGGAAGCTGAAAGCGTATTTCACTCCGGTAAGACTTTTCACCAGATGGCTCTCGTTCCCACTGAGGGCTCCATGGAACTGGCAAAGAAGATAGACAAGTATCTGGTTCAGTGGTCCGCAGGCGGCCCCGAAGCCAGAGACACCTTTATCATCGATTGCGAGTGCCCCCGTTTCCAGTCCGGCGACGGCAAGGGTCTCATCAAGGAAAGCGTTCGCGGCAAGGATCTCTATTTCGTTGTTGACGTAGGCAACTACAACATCAAGTACAAGCTCTTCGGCAACGAAAACTCCATGAGCCCCGACGACCATTATCAGGATCTCAAGCGTCTCATTCAGGCTGCCTCCGGTAAGGCCAGCAGAATGAGCGTCATCATGCCCATTCTTTACGGCGGCAGACAGCATCGCCGCAGCTATCGCGAGAGCCTCGACTGCGCATTCGCACTGCAGGAGCTTCATGACATGGGTATCGTTGAGATCATCACCTTTGATGCCCACGATAACCGCGTGCAGAATGCCATTCCTCTGGTAGGCTTTGATAACCTCATGCCTCACTATCAGGTTCTCAAGAAGATGTTCAAGGACTTCCCCGACCTGCACCCCGGCAAGGAGAACTTCATGGTAGTCAGCCCCGACGAAGGCGCCATGAACCGCAACATGTACTACTCCTCCGTTCTCGGCTGCGACCTGGGTATGTTCTATAAGCGCCGCGACTATTCCGTTATCGTAAACGGCCGCAACCCCATCGTTGCCCACGAGTACCTCGGCGCGCCCGTAGAGGGCAAGAGCGTCATCGTTGTTGACGATATGATCGCCTCCGGCGACTCCATGCTGGACATCGCAAAGTTCATGCATGAGAAGAATGCAGGCAAGTTCTTCGCCGTTGCTACCTACGGCCTGTTCACCAACGGTCTCGCCAAGTTCGATAAGGCCTACGAGGACGGTCTTATCCACGGCGTATTCTGCACCAACCTCACCTACCGCACTCCCGAGCTGCTGGAGCGCCCCTGGTTCCACGAGGTAGACTGCAGCAAGTACATCGCCTATGTTATCACCGCCATGAACCACGATATCAGCATCACCGAGATGCTGGATCCCGCCCAGAAGATCAAGGCTCTCATGGAGAAGTACGGCAAGTAATCCCCCATCTGTATATGCCAAGCGCCCCCGCAGTACACACTGCGAGGGCGCTTTTTTGTTGTATCCCCCAACTCTGCCGTCATTCAGAGCGCAGCGAGGAATCCCCCGGTTGAACGGAACGCAGTAACGAACACGGCAAAACCACTCAGGGGATTCTTCGGGCTTCGCCCTCTGAATGACGTAATCATGGCACCCCCGCAAACACAAGCGGTTAGCCTTCCCCTTGAGGGGAAGGTGTCACCGTAGGTGACGGATGAGGTGTCCGCCGCAGGCGACTGATGAGGGGCATTCGCGCAAGCGAATAAATACCTCAATCCTGCACCAAAATCTTCACGATCTCGCCGATATACATATCGTGAAAATCCTTGGCCTTATAGTGATCCTCCACCACGGACTTATCCACAAAATGCTCCTCCAGCATGGGGGCCTGATAGAGCTTTCGGCAGACCAGCACAAGGCTGGCCTCGGCAAAATAGGTGTATCCGTCCCCAAAAACAGGGGTAAGACCGACCTTGCCCACCTTATCCTCGTCGCGGCCGGAATGAGCGCCAAGATACCCCAGCTTATCCTTATACTCCGCGGGGAAGAAGGTCAGCGTGTAATACTCCTCGCGGTCAATGAACTCCTTGGTGTATCGCTGGGGACGGACATAGCAGATGGCCGTGCCCATGCCGAAACTGCGGCGACCCCAAATAGAGCCGATGTGTCCCCATGAAGCAGTCATGGTGTTGTAACCCGCCTCTGTTCCGGCGGTAATGAGCATCCATTCCTCGCTGATGGCGGTAATGGGGTTGATATTAAGTTCTTTCGCGGTAATTTCTCTCATATTCGATCGTCCTTTCAATCGTCATAGCCTACGTCCAGCCAGAATTCCTTCATAAGTCTTTCGGGAATGGAGGCCTTTTCCTCGGGGGTCAGGTACTCCCAAAGGAACTTTTCGGTCTTGGGATTAGCCTCCTGCACCTCCACAAAGAGCCACGGGCGGCTGCAGCGACGGATATTATAGAAACCATGAGGTGTGCCGCCGGGAATGCGTATACAGCAGCTGCGGGTAATGGTGAACTTCTCCATCTCGGGCCCGATACACATTTCCACCTCTGCGCCAAGGTCGAAGGGGTCATCGGGATCATTGCCGATAAGGAAAATAATCTCGTTCTCCTTGTGCATGTGGGGCGGATGACCTACCACGCGCTGACCGGGTATCTCCTGCGCCTTCTTCTCTTCCTCGTCAAAGGGCATATTCCAGTGAATGGCGTAGCTGCATTCAAAAACAGGCTTGTTGTCCAGCTTGGCAACCCAGGGAATTGGGCGTCCTGCGGGATATTCCATGTCCTCGGAGTAAATTATGCAGTCGGAATACTTACTCATTACAATCTTCCTTTCAGTTTTTTATTCTTACTGCTATTATACCGCCTGCCCCTCCCCAATACAACACGCAAAATCGATACCACGCAAAATCTAAAACATATTCGTAGGGAATGGGCCCGCCCATTCCGCCACGTCCGTTCACTTCCGGCAGTATCGTCACAAGCGGAACAGGCAGGCCTGTCCCCTACAAGGTCATTTGTTATTTTTGCGGTTGTGTACGTTGACGTTCAGGCTTCCCCCCCTTCGGGGGGAAGCTGTCGCCGCAGGCGACTGATGAGGGGCATTCGCGCAGCGAATAAAATATATCCCCAACAAAAAAACGGTGCACAGCAGAAACGACCCGCTATGCACCGTAATTATCAACTATCAATTATTCAACCGCGAACAACATCGATGAGGGCGCGGAACTCGCGCTCGCCCCAAATCTGCGGAACGGGATAAAGGGGATTAGCCTCCTTCATTGCCCACTTGATGATCTGGGGAATATCCTCGTCCCTGATGCAGTCAATGCCCACGGGGATATTCATCTCCGCCTTCAGTTCCTCTATCCAGCGGATAAACTTCTCCGCCTTCTCCGCATCGCTGCTGCCGGTAATGCCGATAACGTCTGCCAGCTCCGCAAGGCGCTTATGGGCAGATGCGCCGAACTGACGCATAACGTGGGGCAGCAGAGTACCCATGGCAAGACCGTGAGCCATGCCGTAAAGACCGCCGAGGGTGTGCCCCACCGCGTGAACGTAGCCTACGCAGCCGCGGGTAAATGCGCGTCCGGCGAAGAAGGACGCCATCTGCATATTCTGTCGCGCCTCGATGTTCTTGCCGTCCTTGTAGGCAGTAAGCAGATTCTCGTGAACCAGCCGCACAGCATCCTTGGCAAGCTTATTCTCAAGAGGTGTATTGTAAGTATGGTTGGTATAAGCCTCAACCGCGTGGCACAGGGCATCAAGACCGGTGGTGGCGGTGATGAAGGGCGGCAGACCAACGGTCAGCTCGGGGTCAAGCACCGCATACTTGGGCAGAATGCTGGGGTCATTGATAGATGCCTTGTGATGAGTTGCGGAATCTGTAATAACCGCCGCAACGGTGGTCTCGGAGCCTGTTCCGGCAGTGGTGGGAACGGCGAAGAAGAGAGGAATTCTCTTATGTACCTTCAGCAGACCCTGCAGCTGGGAAACGCTCTTTTTGGGGTGCACCGCCTTTGCGGCAATGCCCTTTGCGCAGTCCATGGGAGAGCCGCCGCCGAAGCCGACTATGCACTGGCAGCCGTTTTCCACATACATCTTATAGCCCGCCTCCACATTGTCGCTGGTGGGATTGGGGGACACCTCGCCGTAAATTACGTACTCAATGCCGCTTTCCTCGAAGCCCTCCAGCATACCCTTATGCAGGCCCAGCTTCACAAGACCGGGGTCGGTGACTACCAGCACCTTTTTTGCGCCCTTGTCCTTCATGAACTCGTCGAGATGCTTGATGCTGCCGGGGCCGTCTATGTACTCGGGCATGCGGTAGCCGAGGAAGTAGCTGACTACCTTCATTACTGCCTGAAAGGTTCTGCACCATACTTTATTTATAACGTCCATGATACTGCTCCTTTTCTTTTCATAGGGTGCGGGAGTCTCCCCGGGAGCCAGCATGGTGATGGCTTCAATGGGGCAGGCTTTCTCGCAAAGACCGCAGCCGAGGCACTCCTCGGGCTTGGTCAGCGCCGCCACGGTGTGAATATCGCCGTGGTAGCCGGGTCCGGTGATTTCAAGGCAGCCCTTTGGGCAGACCTCAACACAGCTGCGGCAGCCGGCGCAGGCGGACCTGTAAATATGGGGCTTGGTCCACTGAGCCTTGGGAACGCGCTTGGCTTCATTGCCCTTCTCGTCCAGCACAGCGTTCTGCGCGCAAACTCTGCCGCATGCGCCGCAGCGAATGCATACATCGGGATCGATGCTGTGGGGCTCTTTAACTGCGCCGCTGATAGCGTTCACGGGGCAGGTTTTGGCGCAGAGGGTGCAGCCCTTGCACTTATCTTTGATTATTGAATAACTGTTCATATCTCAACCTCCGCAGACCGGCGACATGAGCATTACCTCGTCGCCGTCCTTGAGCTTGCTGCTCTTCTTTCCCTGCTTACCGTTTATCATCACGATGCAGCCGTCGATGTCGGCGGCGGTGACGGTGGTGGCAGGCTTCGCCTTGCGGGCAGCGTCCAGCAGCAGCGGGTACAGCTCCTTTACGGAGCCCGCCTCCAGCTGCACTTCCTTCAAACCCGTGTCAAGGCGGAAAAGTCCGAATAATTTAACCTTTACCATATCCCACCTCACTGAATTATGCGCAGCTTGCGCAGGGTCTTTTCGGTGGGTGCGCCATCCTTGTCCCAGCCGCGGGCGGCATAATAGGTCTTTTTCATGGTTTCCAAAGGAACAACCGTCTTGGGATTGTTGGGATCCTGCGGCACCTGAGTAAGGCGCTTGGGCAGACTGTCGTCCTTGGCGCTCACACCGAAGCGGCGGTTTACATAACGCTCAAGGTTATACCCGCGCTCACCGTTACGGATATACTTGCCGAATGTCATGGGCATGCCCAGCGCGTATTTTATCCTCTTGGTGTGGTGGAATACGGGCAGGTGCAGAGCCAGCGCGGTAGGGAACTTATTTATAATGCGGATAGCCCAGCCAAGGTGGGTGAAAATCTTGTTTGCCGCGGTGGTAATAAAGCCGTTGGGGCGGGTCATCAAGAATCCGGGGAAGAACGCGTAGGAGGTGAACAGGCACTGACCGGAGTCGCTTATCATCTCCATAAGGTTCTGGAACATCATGGTCAGGTCGGCTTTAGCCTTGGGTGTCTGAGAGTCCACATTAAGACCCAAGCCCTCAAGAATTACAAGGTAGCCGCCGTTAAGATGGCAGCCGCCGCGGTTGGATACCGCGTAGCCCAGACCCATGCCCACAGCGCGGCGGGGCTCATATGCCGCCAGCTCAAGGCCCTTGGTCTGCATGGCAAAATCCTTGCCGCCGTACTTCTCACTAAGGCGCTTGCTGCCCTCGGCAAGCTCGTCGCCAATGCCCCGGCGGTGGGCGATGTCGTCCCACAGCTGAGAAATGCCGTCGCAGCTGCCGAACTCAAGCCCGTTATCCCACAGACCCTTCTCGTTTGCCTCCATGGCGTATGCGAGAGTGTTGGCGGCGGAAATGGTGTCCATGCCCAGCTCGTCCAGCTCGTAGTTCCAGCGGAGAATGTTCTCCATGCTGTTGTTGACAATGCCGCCGCCCAGCAGACCGAGGGTTTCCAGCTCGGGGCCTTTTACGGCCTTGCCGCTGACGGAAACGGTGCGGGCGCACTTGATGGGGCAGCTGAGGCAGCCCTTGTTGACGATGTTGTGCTCCTCGGCGAGGGTCTCGCCGTTGACCATCTCGAAGTCCTCGTACTGACCTGCGGAATAGTTCCTTGTGGACAGCAGACCGCGCATCTGCATGCTGCTGACCAGACCGGCGGTACCCATGCGGGGCATCTGATTGCCGGTGAGGGGGTGGCTGCGCAGGTAGGCGTACCATTTTTTGCAGTGAGCCTTGACCTTTTCGGGGTCATGTACGGTGATCTCATGGTTGCCGCTGACGGTGATGGCCTTCAGCTGCTTCCAGCCGAATACCGCGCCAACGCCGGTTCGACCGGCGGCGCGCTCCTCGCTGACAACGGCGGAGTAGCGGACGAGATTTTCTCCGGCAGGGCCGATAACCAGTCTGCCGAAGCGCTTATGACCCACGCGCTCCTCCAGCCTTTCCTGACATTCGGTCACCTTTGTGCCCCAAAGCTCCTCGGCGGAATGGAAAACGAACTTGTCGTTCTTGATTTCCAGCCAGCTTCTTTCAGCACACCTGCCCCTGATGATAAGGGCATCGTAGCCGGCTCTTTTCAGGTGATAGCCGAAGCTGCCGCCGCAGTTGGAGGAGGTTATTAGCCCCGTCTGGGGCGAAAGAGTGGAGAGATTGAACCGGCTGGAGCTGGGCGCACCCGTGCCTGTAAGAGGTCCTGTAGAAATAACGATAAGGTTCTCCTCGGAATAGGCGGTCTCCTTACCGGTAAAATGATCGCAGAGGATCTTGGCGGCCATGGTCTTGCCGCCGATGAAAAGCTCCCTGTCCTTATCCGTCCATGGATATTCGCTCACGCTTTGAGTGCTGAGGTCGATGAGCATTACCTTGCCCATATAGCCGCTGTATGCTGTGGCCATAAGAGCCTCCTTTCCAGCCCCGCAGGGCTCGGTGTCATTCTATAATTATACCCTCCCCGCCCCCGCTTTTCAACTGTTAGTTTCAAGGGCGCAGTATTTGCAAAATCCGGAATAACGGTAAGGCTTCCCCCCATGGGGGGAAGCTGGCGGCGCAGCCGACTGATGAGGGGCATTTGCGCAGCGAATAAAATCTAAATCCAACAGCTTAGCCTTCCCCTTGAGGGGAAGGTGGCAAACGCGCAGCGTTTGACGGATGAGGTGTAAGCCGCGAAGCGAATAAAACGCCCCCCCAACGGGCGACCACGCAGGGTCGCCCCTACACCAAACCCCCAAATTCATTCGTAGGGAATGGGCCTGCCCATTCCTCCATGTCCGTCCACTTCCGGCAGTATCGTTACGAGCGGAACAGGCAGGCCTGTTCCCTGCAAGCTCGATTTTACTTCATTCCTTGAACGTAGGGCGGGGGCGTGCCCCCGCCGCAATGCAGCGATACCCACCGCAGTAACGATAATACTCAAAATTAAAACAACGTTTAACCTTCCCCTTGAGGGGAAGGGGGACCGCGAAGCGGTGGATGAGGTGTATCCACCGCACCAAAACAACTGCCAATCAATAATCACCTGCGGAGATGCTTCGGCACAGCCTCAGCATGACATAGCCTTAGGTTTATGCCAAGCCATCCGCCCTTGCACTTCCCCGCCTGCCGTGCTATCATTAAACCAAACTATCCCACAAACGAGGTGTTTGTCCAATGGCAATTCTGGTTTTAGGCGGAGCCGGCTACATCGGTTCCCATACGGTTTACGAGCTCATCGCCGCAGGTCGCGAGGTAATAGTCGCCGACAATTTGCAGACCGGTTTCCGGGCTGCGGTTCACCCCGATGCGCGCTTTTATAACGTGGACATACGCGACCGCGCAGCGCTGGACGCGCTTTTTGAAAAGGAGCAGGTGGAAGGCGTTATCCACTTCGCCGCCTCCTCTCAGGTAGGCGAGTCCATGTCCGACCCGCTGAAATATTACGATAACAACCTCTGCGGCACGGCCTGCCTGCTGCAGGCAATGGTTGCCCACGGCATCGACAAGATAGTGTTCTCCTCCACAGCCGCCACCTACGGCGAGCCGGAGCGCGTGCCTATCCTCGAAAGCGACCGCACCGAGCCCACCAACTGCTACGGCGAAACCAAGCTTGCCATGGAAAAGATGATGCGCTGGACGAGCCGCGCCCACGGTCTGCGCTATGTTGCGCTGCGCTATTTCAACGCCAGCGGCGCTCACCCCGAGGGCATCATCGGCGAGGCGCACAAGCCCGAATCCCACCTCATTCCCCTCATACTGCAGGTTCCCAACGGTCAGCGGGAGAAGATTTCCGTTTTCGGTACCGATTACGATACCCGCGACGGCACCTGCGTGCGCGATTACATACACGTCACCGACCTTGCCCGCGCCCATATTCTCGCTTTGGACTATCTGCTCAAGGGCGGCGAAAGCGACGTGTTCAATCTGGGCAACGGCGTCGGCTTCACCGTAAAGGAAATGATAGACGTGGCCCGCCGCGTCACCGGTCACCCCATTCCCGCCGCAGAAGAACCCCGCCGCGCAGGTGACCCCGCCACCCTTATCGCCTCCAGCCAAAAGGCCATGAACGTGCTGGGCTGGAAGCCCGAATTCAACAAGGTGGAGGACATAATCGCCACCGCATGGAAATGGCACTCCACCCACCCCAATGGGTATGAATAACACGCAAAAACCAAAGATATATTCGTAGGGAATGGGCCTGCCCATTCCGTTTGTTGGTTTACCTCGTGCGGTGCCTTTACAAGCGGAACAGGCAGGCCTGTTCCCTACAAGCTCGATTTTACTTCATTCAAAAACGTAGGGCGGGGGCGTGCCCCCGCCGCAAACTCCCACCGCAGCAAAATCAACGGTTAGGCTTCCCCCCTCCGGGGAGAAGCTGGCAAACGCGAAGCGTTTGCCTGATGAGGGGCATTCGCGAAGCGAATAAAATGTTTCTTTGACAGTATCAAAAACAGGAGGACTAATAGTCCCCCTGTTTTTACGTTCTGTCAGCCGGCATCTGCCGCCCCTCATGGTTGATGGTATATTCCCCCGACAGCAGCAGCTGAGACACCGGCACTATGGAATAGCCCTCGGCTATAAGCCCCTCAATTATCCCCGGCAGCGCCTCGGGCGTATGCTTGGCAGCGTTGTGGAAAAGCACAATGCTGCCCTTCTGCACCTTTGGCAGCACCCTATTCTGTATCTCCGACGCGCTCAAATCCTTCCAGTCAAGACTGTCCCCCTTGGCAGCAGTTGGAAAGCCTTTATCCACGCGATTTTTCGCTTGTATCAACACAGTAGAGCAACCCCCGCCCATGTCTTCGGGACACAGGCGGGGGTTTATCAAAAATCATTATATTTCCTTTTCTTTCCATTTACCCACAAGGGCGGCCAAGTTCATTTCTTTCCGTCCTCCTTTTCCTGGCGCATCAGTGCCGCATACCGCAGCAGTTCCTTGCGTGACGATACACTGAGCTTATCGTAGATGTTTCTGTTATGGTACTTCAGAGTGGTTTCCTTGATATCCAGAATCGCCATGATCTCTTTCGCACTCTTTCCGCCCAGATAATGTTCAAACACGAGCTGCTCGGTGGGGGTCAGTGTTTTGAGATTATTTAGGAACACCCGATAGTTATCGGGATCGATCTCGGTCTTTCTGGAATAGGCCAGTCGGCTGATCTCCGTCTGTGCCTTCTGATGTTCATCCTGCAGCGCATCCATTTGCTGCTGTTGCTGCTTCAGCGCAAGGTCGTGTTCCCGATCCTTCTGTGCCAGGAAATCGAACAAGTCGCCGATCTCGACGTAGACGTCACTTCCGCTAATGTCACTGTAAGCGTTCTTTTTGATCTGATCAAAAGCCTCGTTGACCGGACGCAGATATTGACGGCTGATGATCACGGAAGCAAGCACGCTGATCGCGAGCAGCGCAATAATGATATAGGTGAAGTAGGAGGTGCTGCCCTTTACCGCTGTGTACAAGATCTCTTTCGGCATCAGGATCGACGCAGACCACTGCTGCCCGGCATAGGGAGAGCCGTCGGGATACAGGTGCAGGCCGGCAGTCTTACCGCCGTACAGCTCGTCCCCGCCGGAATAGTGGTGGAAATCATCATGGGTTCCTTCTTCCGCCAGGTCAAATTCCCAGCGCGTTCCGGTGAGGTAAGTATTGCCTGCGACCAGACCTTTGGATGTACACAGTCCGTCCTCGCAGACCGGAGCCATGACGGTGAAAATGCTTTCAAAGCTGCCGCCTTCCGGTTTGTACAAAGACTTGAACATACGGTCGCTGACTTCCAGACCGCAGAGACCGAACACTTCGCCCTCTGACGTGCGCAGAGGAATGCAGAGCAGGAAGCCCGCTTCGCTGTTTCCTTTCAGTACAACGCGGCCCGACCAGTAGTACAGGCGGGAGAGGTCAAGC
>JAFXFT010000096.1 GCA_017513385.1 Oscillospiraceae bacterium
CGTCGATAACCTGAACGGTGCCGGTGATCTGAGCTGCTGCGGGAGAAGCCAGGAAGACGGCAAGTGCGCCAACCTCGATGGGCTCGCCGAAGCGGCCGGCAACGGTCTGGGTGTTGATGCGGGCCATGTTCTCGGGAGGAATGTGAACGGAGAGCTCGCTGTTGGTGAAGCCGGGAGCGATACCGTTTACGCGGATATCATAGGGAGCCAGCTCGCAGGCCATGCAGCGGGTGAAGTGGTTCATAGCTGCCTTGGCAGAGGAGTAGGGGCTCATGGGCTGGCCATGGTTTACCATGAAGCCGGCGTTGGAGGTGATGTTGACAATGCTGCCGCCCTTGCCGGCGTCGCGCATTCTCTTGGCAACCTCATAGGTCATATGTACGCAGCCGTTGAGGTCGGTGTTGATAACTCTGTACCAGTCGGTGAGGTCCTCATCCATGTCCAGCAGAGACTTGGTGCAGGAAACACCGGCGTTGTTTACAAGGATATCAATGTTGCCGAAATCGGCATAAGCAGCGGCGACAGCGTCGCGAACGCTCTGCATATCAACTACGTCGCAGGAGTAGCTCTTGCAGGTGGTGCCGTAGGGCTTGAGGATCTCGAGAGCCTCAGCAGCCTTGGCAGCGTCACGGCAGAAGATTGCGATGTTTGCGCCAACCTGAGCCATAGCCTCAGCAATGCCAAGACCAAGACCGCGGTTGCCGCCGGTAACGATAACGTTCTTGCCCTTCAGGCAAAAAGCGCCTTCCATTTTAGTAATAGGCTGAATCATTATGAAATCTTCCTTTCGTTATGATTTATAAAGGGTCAGGACTTTAAATATCAGTCCTCAGCCCACCAGCGGGGCAGGGGAGTGCCGTCGTCGTCGTTCATGTCGCTCCAGTTCCACTCGCGGCCGCCGAGGAATACGCTGGCGTTCATATCGTTGGAGAGAAGCAGCAGAACGTCATCGGGGAACTTCATGCACATATCGTAGAAGAATTCCTTCTCGCTGTCGGTGCTCTCGAGGGTGCGCTCGGTCTCGCGGATGTAGTCCATGGTGTACTGGAATGCACGACCGTCGAGGATCTCGCCCTGTCTTACATGGCCGGGAACAACCAGCTCTGCGCCGAACTTGGAGAACTTCTCAAGATCCTTATACCACTTATAGCGGCCCTTCTGGGAAACTTCGCAGGTGAAGGGATGAGCGTGCAGGAAGAGAACGTCGGAACCGATGAAGGTCTTGATGGAGGGAACCCATACAACGGTGTTGTACTTCAGGTCGCCCCAAACCTGGGGATAAACGATGATCTCTTCGCCTTCGAGCTCGATGATGTTGCTCTCGGGCAGAGGCTCGATAACGGGCTTCAGGCGGCAGAGGTTGACCTTACCGATAACGCTCTCCCAGTGCTCGGTCTTGGAGTTGAACTGCTCGTCGATAACGGGAATGTCCTCAGCCATAGCATAGAGCTTTGCCTGGGGGAATGCTTCGCCGATGTGGCCGATGCCCCAGTAGTGGTCGGGGTGAGCGTGAGATGCGAAGACAGCCTTCAGGTTCAGGTTGGTCTCGCAGATCTCAGCGATAACGCGGTATGCGTTGGAACGGGTCCACTGGCAGTCAACGAGAACGCAGTCCTTCTCGACATGATGAGGGTGCTGGTTACGCAGAAGCCCAGCTCGTCAGAGATCATGACCTTGACCTTAAGCTTGCTGTTAGGAAAACTATAATTGCGAACTTCCATGCTCATAGTACTATACCTCTTTCATATTTTAATATAATTATTGCACATAACTGTCCACAGTAATTTAGTATAGTATAGCATACACCTATTCAATTGGCAACAAAAAATCATAGAACAAGCACAATGTATTTAGGGTTTGCGGCGAAAACGGAAAGGCCAAAACCATGTGTCATTCCGAGCACAGCGAGAAATCCCCCTGTTGGAAGGTGAGCAGTAACGATATTGCCCGCCCCTGAATAGGGGATTCTTCGGGCTGCGCCCTCTGAATGACGCGTCTTTTTTGTATTTCCCCTTTTGCGTATTTCCACATTGCTTATTGACATACCCGAATAGCGGGTGTATTATATAAACACTTGAACAACTATTCAAATGTTCCCGAAAGCGGTGATCATATGTCCGATAAACACACCTGCAGCTGCGGCTGCTGCGAAAACGAAGAACATAAGCATGACCACGCCGAAGAAGAATGCTCCTGCGGCTGCCACGGCGAGGATTGCGGCTGTCACGATGACGGCTGCGGCTGCCATGACGACGCGTGTTCCTGCCATGAGCGCAAGGAATACAAAGGCCCCGACATAAGCTGCGGATGCGGCTGCTGCCACGATGACGAAGAGGAGTCGGGAAAAGAGCTGCCTGTCATTATAATCGGCGCGCTGCTTTTCGTGGCGGGTCTTGTTATCCACCACACCTCCCTGCCTTGGTACATTTCGCTGGCGGTCTGCCTTGCGGCATACCTTATTCTCGGCGTTAAGATTCTGCTTGATGCGGCGAAAAATCTGCTGAGCGGCCACGTTCTGGACGAAAATTTCCTCATGGGCATCGCCACCATCGGCGCATTCGCCATAGGCGAGTTCCCCGAGGCGGTGGGTGTAATGCTGTTTTTCCGCATCGGCGAATATTTCGAGGAAAAGGCAGTTGAGAAGAGCCGCCGACAGATCATGGAGGCCATCGACCTGCGCCCCGAAACAGTAAATCTTCTCCTCGGCGGCGAGCTTACGGTAATTCCCGCCGAAAAGGCACAGGTGGGCGACCTGCTTCTGGTTCGCCCCGGCGAGCGCATACCGCTGGACGGCACGATCACCGAGGGCACGAGCCGCGCGGACACCTCCGCTATCAACGGCGAGCCCACGCCTTTGAGCCTTGTGGCAGGCGACGAAGTCGTTTCCGGCTGGGTCAATATCTCCTCCCAGCTGACCATGCGCGTAGACAAGCCCCTGTCCGAGTCCATGGTAAGCCGCATACTGGACAGCGTAGAGAATGCGGCGGCGTCCAAGCCGAAAATAGACCGCTTCATCAGCCGCTTCGCCCGCATTTACACCCCCATCGTGGTCATCATCGCCATTCTTACGGCGATAATTCCGCCCCTGCTTTTTAATGGCAGCTGGACGGATTGGATATACACCGCCCTGACCTTCCTTGTTATGAGCTGCCCCTGCGCACTGGTGCTCAGCGTGCCGCTGGCATACTTTGCGGGAATCGGCGCAGCCTCCCGACGGGGTATACTTTTCAAGGGCGGCGCTTCCATCGAGGCAATGAAGAAGATAAAGGCCGTTGTCATGGACAAGACCGGCACCCTCACCCGCGGCAGCTTTGAGCTCAAGCACGCCGAGCCCGTCACCGGACTTACCGAAAGCGCACTGCTGCGGCTCTGCGCCTCCTGCGAAAGCTACTCCACCCACCCCGTGGCGGCGAGCATTCTTTCCGCTGCCAGAAAGCAGGGGCTGAAGCTGCAAAAGCCCGAGATGGTCGAGGAACTGGCGGGCATGGGCATAAAGGCCCAAACCAACATCGGCGAGATACTTTGCGGCAACCGCCGCCTGCTGGTGCAGAACGGTGTGGAGCTGCCCGAGCTAAGCGACGAGGCGGGCACGGAGGTGCTCTGCGCGGTGAACAAGCGCTACGCAGGCCGCCTTATCATCGACGATGAGATAAAGCCCGAGGCTGAAGCCGCCATGGCGATGCTGAAGCACAAGGGCTACACCACCGTAATGCTTACGGGCGATACTCTTGAGAGCGCCGAAGCGGTGGCAGCTGACCTTGGCATTGACGAGGTACGTGCCCGCCTGCTGCCTCAGGATAAGCTGAGCGCCATGCAGGAGGTACGCGCCCGGCGGGGCGGCGTAATGTTCGTGGGCGACGGCATAAACGATGCGCCCGTTCTGGCGGGCGCTGATGTAGGCGCGGCAATGGGCAGCGGCGCAGACGCAGCCATTGAGGCGGCGGACGTGGTGTTTATGACCTCCGGCGCAGACGCTATTCCTCAGTCACTTGCCATCGCGGCAGCGGCAAACTCCGTTTCCATGCAGAACGTAGTTTTCGCGCTGGCCATAAAGCTTGCCGTTATGGTGCTTGGTCTTTGCGGTTTCGCATCGATGTGGGCTGCGGTTTTCGCAGACAGCGGCGTGGCTATGCTCTGCGTGCTCAATTCCATTCGCGTGCTGTATAAGAAAAAAGGTTTATAATAAGTTACGGGCGACCTGATGGTCGCCCGTTTCAGTTTGTCAAAAAACTATGGCGCGCAGATAGACCAACGCTGGAGATTGCCACGTCGCTTCGCTCCTCGCAATGACATTTTCGTGGTACTCCGCACTAACGAACAACGATAAAACCCACAACCACTTTCGTAGGGAATGGGCCTGCCCATTCCGCTTGTTGGTTTACTGCCGGTGGTATCGTTACATGCGGAACAGGCAGGCCTGTTCCCTACAAGATATTTTTATATTTTTCGTATTGTCGTTTCTGCGACAATAATCGGCGGAGCGCCGAGGGCGGCGCTCCCTACAACAATGCAAAAGGCGCAGCCTGAACGGCTGCGCCTTGATGATTTATTCGGTAACCAGAGCGTACTTCTTTGCGAATTCGCTGTATCTTTCGTTGAATTCGGTGCTGCCGGCCTTAATGCCGCGGATATATTCATGGAGGTCGAGAGCGTTGTGAGCGGTCTCAACTACGCAGCCGGCGATATTGGAGCAGTGGTCTGCTACACGCTCAAGGCTGGTAAGCAGGTCGGACCAGACGAAGCCGGCCTCGATGGTGCAGTCGCCCTTCTGCAGACGCAGAATGTGGCGGGCGCGGAGCTGCTCCTTGAGGGTATCGACAACCTGCTCGAGAGGCTCGACGAGAGTTGCAGCCTCGAGATCATTTTCCTCAAATGCACGGCAGGCAAGCTCGAGGACCTCGCTTACAGCGCCGGTGAGAACATTCAGCTCGCGCTGAGCATCGGCAGAGAACACGATGTTCTTGTCGCGCATTTCCTCGGCGGACTCGAGCACGTTGACCGCATGGTCGGAAATTCTTTCGAAGTCACCGATGATACGCAGGAGCTTTGCTGCCTCGTTGCTGTCGATATCGGTGAGGGCGCGGCTGCTGAGCTTTACAAGGTAGCTGCCGATGATGTCCTCGTAATGGTCGGCCTCGTCCTCCTGAGTGCGGACCAGCTGGGCGGTCTTGGAGTCAAAGCCGTCGGTAAGCAGGGTCATTGCGTTCTTAATGGCTTCAACGGAAACGTCTGCCATGTCAACGGTAACGGAGTGGCTGCGCTCAAGCGCAACGGCAGGGGTTGCCAGCAGACGCTCGTCCAGCTCGATGGTCTTGTCGCCTGCGGGAGCGTCCTTGATGATGATGCAGGCCAGCTTCTCGAGAACGCCGGACAGAGGCATGAGAAGAGCGGTGCAGAGCATCTTGAAGATGGTATTTACAACTGCGATCCAGAACTCGTCGATGGTATAGGCGACGAATGCGAAGTCTGCGATCGCATCAATTGCGTAGAATACGCAGAGCCATACAACAGTACCGATTACGTTGAACAGCAGATGTACAGTAGCGGCGCGGCGGGCATTGCGGTTTGCTCCGATAGCGGAGAGCATGGCGGTAACGCAGGTACCGATGCCCATACCGAGAATGATGGGGATAGCGGATCCGAAGGTTATCTGACCGGTGGAGGACAGAGCCTGCAGGATACCGACCGCAGCGGAGGAGGACTGGATAATAGCGGTAAGCACCAGACCGGCGATAACACCCAGAATGGGATTGGAGAACATGAGCAGGATATTGCGGAACTCGGGAACGTCCTTAAGACCCGCAACCGCGTCAGACATGATGGTCATGCCGTACATGAGAGTGGCGAAGCCCAGCAGGACCATGCCTGCGTCCTTCTTCTTGCCGCCCTTGGCGAACAAGAACAGGGCGATACCGATAAGGGCAAGAATGGGGGTAAAGGAGGAGGGCTTGAGCATCTGCAGAATGCCGCCGCCATCGATGCCGGTAAGGCTGAGTATCCATGCGGTGACGGTGGTACCTACGTTGGCACCCATGATAACGCCGATGGACTGCTTCAGGGTCATAAGACCGGAGTTTACAAAGCCGACGACCATAACGGTGGTGGCGGAGGAGGACTGGATAACCGCAGTTATACCAAGACCGGTAAGAAAGCCGACAAATTTATTTGATGTAAGCTTGCTGAGGAGCAGAGAAAGCTTGCCGCCTGCGCAGGCCTCAAGAGCCTTGCCCATGATGTTCATACCGAACAGGAACAGACACAGACCGCCAAGCAGAGTAAGTATGTCAAAAATATCCATTAAATTTCCTCATTTCCCGGGAAACCCGCAGATTTACATCTAACATATTATATAGGCAAAGTAAAATCTTATCGGGCTTTATGTTAAATCCGGGTTAAATTCCCCGCAAAAATGAGAGCCATTCCAGTATGCGGAATTTTATCACCCGCCCCGAACCGGTAATGAGCGCTTTTTCATCGTCCTCCAGCAGCTCGAATGCGTCACCGTCCTCTTCCGCAAGAGCGGCGCAAAGGGGCGGGAACACCACGCACCACCAGTTCCGACCCGCGCCGCCGTCAAGCTCTATGCGCAGCGACGAATATTCGCCTGCGGGCAGGGCGAAGCCCTCGTATTCCCGCAAACCGAAGCCCTCGCGCACAAGGCAGACTGCGGCGCGCTGTCCCGATGCATCGGCGGCGATTTGAGCTATGGCGGGTAAATTTCCCGCCGTTATCCGCTCCGCCTCGCTGCGGCTTTTGCACTCCGACAGCAGTGGCGTAAGGTATGCCATCACCTCGTCGCGGGCGCGCAGCTTAAGCGTCTGATCCGCTTCCGAATCCGATGCGGCGAGCACATGCAGCCGCAGCAGCTTTTCCGGCAGCGCTGCCGCCGTGGTTTCCATACTCACCGTTGAGAGCACCCCGGCGAGGGTAAGTATAAATGCAAGCAGTTTTTTCATGATTATGTACCTCCTTGAGGAAAATGAATTGCCTGCGGCATGAGGGTATTATTTTTTCATGGCGCGGAGCGCCAATTCATGAAGCAAAGCTTCAATTCATGACTCTCCGAGTCAATTCACGGGCGAAACCCAATTCATAAAATTTCCCCGTCAATGCAATGATTGACGGGGAAAATGCAATTTATTCAATTATCACTTTGGTCTGCACAAAAAACAGAGTATACCCTGCTCGCTGAGGGCGGCGTGGGCATTGGCAGCGGCGGCGTAATCGGCGAAAATGCCGAAAACAGCGGAACCGGTGCCGCTCATGCAGGCACCCAGTGAGCCCTGATCCAGCAGAGCGCCGCGGGTTTCGGCTACCATTGCCGCCTGCCGGCGGGGCAGCGCCGCCTCGAAAATATTGAACACTCTGCGGGCAACGCCCTCCAGATCTTTAGCCTCCAGCGCGGCTATCATGCCGTCGGTATCCGGACGCATTTTCACCTTCAGCTTATCCACCGCAGCGAACAACTCAGGCGTAGACGATGCGAAGTTGGGGCGGCATATGACTATGCCGCAATCGGGCAGAGGCGGCAGCGGAGTAAGTATCTCGCCGCGACCCTCGGCGAGCATGGTGCCGCCGGAAATGCAGAAAGGAATATCCGAGCCGAGCTTTTCGCCCAGCTTGCGCAGCTCCTCCTCGTTCAAGCCGCCGTCGAACTCGCGGTTCATGGCGCGCAGCACGGCGGCGGCGTTGCCGCTGCCTCCTGCGAGACCGCCGCAGACGGGTATCCGCTTGTCGATTTTAATTAGTCCGCCCTCGGGGCCCTTGCCCGTGGCCTCCTTGAAAAGCAGCGCGGCGCGCACGGCAAGATTGCCGCTGCCGGTGGGCAGATATTTCAGGTTGCTTTCCGCGAGCCATTCGCCCTCGCCCGGTACGATGACTATTTCGTCGCCGAAATCAGTGCTCTGCATGATGCCGCGCACGGCATGATAGCCGCCGGGCAGCAGGCCGGTTACGTCGAGGGTAAGATTAAGCTTTGCGTATGAGCGCTCCGGTATCATCGCCGCCGCTCCTTTCTCTTTGGTAATGAATTGGGCTTCGCCCGTGAATTGACTCGGTGAGTCATGAATTGAAGCTTCGCTTCATGAATTGGCGCTCCGCGCCATGAATAACACCATCATGCCCCGCAGGGCAATTCATGCGCAGCAATTCATGAAATCCTCGATTTCAATTCATGCCGAAGGCAATTCATCAACTATCGAACAGCATGCCCAGCAGGGCGGTGCCTTCGGGGACCATGGGTCCGGTAAGACCGTTGCGCTCGCTGTAGGCAAGTCCGGAGCCGGGAGTATTCTCGCGGCTGTCGTAGATTATGAAGGGTACGGGATCGCCATCGTGACCACGGGTAGAGGTCAGCGTTTTATGGTCGGAGATGATGAGCATACGGAAGTCCTCGCCCTCCATGCCCTTGACGATGGGCGCTATAACGCGGCTGTCCAGCCATTCTATGGACTGCAGCTTACCCTCGAGGTCTCCGTTATGGGTGCATTCGTCGGGGGCTTCAACGTGAACGCCCACGAAGTCGAAGCCGTCCTCGCGCAGGCAGCGCAGAGCAGCCTCCGCCTTGCCCTCGTAATTGGTGTCCAGCTCGCCGGTTGCGCCCTCTACGGTGATGGGAGTGATGCCGATGAGCGCACCGATGCCGTGGCAGAGGGGAACGGCGCTGATGACCGCGCCCTTCTTATTATATGCGGCGGGGAAAGAGGGCAGCGTTACGGCAGTACCCTCCGCCCAGAACCAGATGCAGTTGGCGGCGAGCTTGCCCTCGGCGCGGCGCTGCACATTGATGGGATGCTTGGAAAGATAGTAGTAGCTGGCCTCCATGAGGTCAAGGAGCACCTTGGCATTTTCGTTGCCGTGGGGCAGCCACTGAGCGGCCTTGTCGGTCAGGTGCTCATGGGGTGCGTTGAAAACAAGACCCTTGCCGTCGCCGTTACTCTGCACGGCGATATGGCGGTAGGAGCAGCTGGGGTAGATATTAACACCCGCAGCCTTTGCCTTTGCGGAAAATTCGGGGTCGGCAAAGAGGTCGCGAACCAGCGTCATGGAGTCCTCGCCATCTATGCTGCCGCCGGAATGGGAGATTATCTCCCGCTCGCCCATGGGCATGTCGCCCTCGGTGAGAGAGGCCATATTGCAGCGGAAGGCAAGGTCGCCGTCCTTGAGGCTTACGCCCTGCGCGGCGGCCTCGAGAGGTGCGCGGCCGGTATAATATTTATTGGGGTCGCAGCCGAAAATGGACATGATGGCAGTATCGCTGCCGGGCGGAAATGCGGGCGGGCAGTTTTTGGCGCTGCCCAGCTGACCGGCTGCCGCCAGTCTGTCGATGGTGGGGATATTTGCCGCCTCCAGCGGAGTTTTGCCGCCAAGGGCTTCTACGGGATTATCAGCCATGCCGTCGCCAATAATAAGGATATATTTCATTTTATTCATCTGCCTTTATTCATTAATGCCGCTTTTTGATAAAACTACAGGTCACTTGTAGGGAATGGGCCTGTCCATTCCGTTTTTCGGTTTACTTCCGGTATTATCGTTACAAGCGGAACAGGCAGGCCTGTTCCCTACGAACACAGCTTAAATCTGTGTGTATTTACAAACTGCTCAAAAATCTTTTCAGTCTTACCAGTGCCTCGTTGAGGTCGTCCATGGAGGTTGCGTAGCACATACGCACAAAGCCCTCGCCGCCGGGGCCGAAGGCCGTGCCGGGGATCGCGGCGACCCGCTGGGAAAGCAGGAACTTTTCGCAGAACTCGTCGCTGGTCATGCCCGTGGACTTGATGCAGGGGAACACGTAGAACGCGCCCTTGGGCTCGTAGCACTCAAGACCCGCCTCGCGAAGTCCGTGGACGAGGAAACGGCGGCGGCGGTCATAGTCGGCGCGCATGGTCTCGATGTCGCGGTCGCCCTCCTTGAGGGCCTCGATGGCGGCATACTGGCTGGTGGTGGGTGCGGACATGATGCCGAACTGGTGGAGCTTTACAAGCTGGGTTATAGCCTCGGCGGGAGCGCAGAGGTAGCCAAGTCGCCAGCCGGTCATGGAATAAGCCTTGGAGAAGCCGTTGACCACGATGGTGCGGTCATAAAGGGCGGGGATATTGGCGGGAGAAACGTGCTTGCCGCCGTAGGTAAGCTCAGCGTAGATCTCATCGGAGATAACGGCGATGTCGGTGTCCTTGAGAACCTCCGCAAGCGCCTCAAGGTCTGCCTTCTCCATGATGCCGCCGGTGGGGTTGCAGGGATAGGGAAGGATAAGAGCCTTGGTGCGGGGAGTAATAGCCGAGCGGAGCAGCTCGGGAGTGAGCTTGAAATCGTCCTCCTGCTTTGTTTCCACAAGGACGGGCGTGCCGCCCGCCATTACGGTAAGGGGCTCGTAGCACACGAAGGAGGGGCTGGGGATAATTACCTCGTCGCCTGCGTCCACAAGGACGCGCAGGGCAAGGTCGATACCCTCGGAGCCGCCCACGGTGACGATTATCTGCTTGGCAGGGTCATAGACCAGACCGAAGCGGCGGAGCATATATTTGGATATTTCAGTACGCAGGGCCATCATGCC
>JAFXFT010000097.1 GCA_017513385.1 Oscillospiraceae bacterium
ATTCTTGAGAATTATCTCAAGGAATCCCTGCGTGTAACGGTAACTCTCCGCATTCTTCAGATACCGATTTATGCTTTGCTGGCCGTATTTATCTTTATGGTATCCGGACAGATACTCAGCATGGAGGAGAGCGAGATAAGCGTAATCAAGAGCCGTGGCTCCTATAGACGACAGATACTCGGTATATATCTTCTGCAGAGTGTTATCATCTCGCTGTGCAGCCTTGCAATAGGTCTGCCGCTATCTGCACTTATATGTCAGATGCTCGGATCGGCAAATGCATTTTTGGAATTCGTATCCAGACAGGCTCTGCAGGTTCGCTATACCCGCAATGTTTTCACCTACGGAATCATTGCAGCGCTGCTTTCCACCTGTGCCATGGTACTGCCCGCACTTCGCTATTCCAAGCTCACTATCGTTGCACAAAAACAGAAAAAGCGCCGCAGCAAGCTCCCTTGGTTCCAGCGCTTTGGTCTTGACTTTATACTGCTTGCCGTATCTGTTTACGGTCTTTACAGCTATAACGGTCAAAAGGCTGCTCTTGCCCAGAAAGTGCTCGAGGGTCAGGGTCTTGACCCTCTGCTTTTCCTCGCTTCTTCACTATTCATCGTAGGCCTCGGCCTTCTTGCTTTGAGAATAGTACCCGCTGTATCCTGGCTGGTTTATACTCTTGGCAAAAAGCGATGGAAGCCCGCAATGTACGCTTCCTTCCTTTGGGTACTTCGTACCCGCAGCAAGCAGAGCTATATTATAGCTTTCCTTGTAATCACTCTTGCGGTAGGTATTTTTAACGCAAGAACCGCACGCACCATTAACACAAACGAGGAAGAACGCATCGCTTATATGGCAGGTTCCGATATCGTGCTGCAGGAGGCTTGGAAGGATAACAGAGATGAAGCAACTACACCCGATTCTCTCATTGGCTTCAAACTTCGCTACACCGAGCCCGATTACGGCAAGTATCAGGCACTGGTAGGTGAGGATGGTGCAGAAGTTGTTACCCGCGTCATTTACGACAAGGACGCATATTGCTCAACAAAGCTGGGCAGGGGACAGGTAAGCTGTCTGCTGATGGGTATCAACACCAAAGAATTCGGCGAATGCGTAGAGTTCAAAACCAATCTTTTGCCGACTCACTGGTATGACTATCTTAACGCCATGGCTCTCAGCCCCACCTCCGTGCTTGTATCTTCCAATATGAAAGAACAACTCGGCTACTCTTTGGGCGATAGCATTACATACCGCGACAAGGACGGTCACAGCCTGCAGGGTATGATATGCGGCTTTGTAGATTATTGGCCGGGCTACAGCCCTAAAACCACAGTCATCGAGAAGGACGGTATCATCACCGAAACCAACAACTATCTGGTAGTAGCTCATCTGGCATATATGCGTAATGCATGGGGCGCAACCCCTTACCAGATATGGATGAAGGCCGAAGACTCCACCGACTTCGTTTATGATTTCGCTGTAAACTCCGGTACTAAGTTCACATTCTTCCAAGATGCAAGTGCGCTTCGCGTCGATATGAAGAACGATCCTATCTTCCAGGGAACCAACGGTATTCTTACACTTTGCTTCGTCGTTGCACTTCTTCTGTGCGCAGTAGGTTTCCTTATCTACTGGATACTCTCAATACGTTCCCGTACGTTGCTGCTTGGTATCTTCCGCGCAATGGGTATGACTATGGGCGAAATACTGCATATGCTGTTCAATGAACAGTTCTTCATTTCCGTGGTATCCATCGCCCTCGGTATAGGCGCAGGAATTCTCACCTCCGAGCTTTACGTACCGCTGGTACAGATTGCTTATGCATCTGTAGATACAGTAATACCGCTCGAAATAATCGCTCAGACAAGCGACATGGTTCGTCTGCTGGCTGTAGTCGTTCTTATGCTGCTGGTCTGCATGGCCGTTTTGGGCACTATAATTTCCAAAATACACATTTCCCAGGCTCTTAAGCTTGGTGAAGACTAAAGGAGGCGGACAAACATGGCTGAAGAAAATATCATTCTTTCCGCTCAGGGAATTAAAAAAGCCTATCCGCTTCCCGGAGGCGAGCAGTTTTATGCTCTCAAAGGCGTATCGGTAGATATTCCTACCGGAAAGCTTACTATTCTTAAAGGCCGAAGCGGCAGCGGCAAAACCACACTTATGAACATCATGTGCGGTCTGGATCAGCCCACTGAAGGCAAGGTATATTTTGCCGGTAAGGAACTTGACTCCGCCAGTGACCGTGAACGCACCCGTATCCGCAGAACGGATATAGGTTTCGTATTTCAGTCTGTAGCACTCATTCCTATTATGACTGCCGCTGAGAACGTAGAATACGCTCTGCGTCTGTCCGGCTGGAAGGGGGACCGCCAGGCACGCGTTCGCGAATGCCTTGAGCTTGTAGGTCTTGGTGGCCGTATGGCACATTTCCCCACAGAAATGTCCGGCGGTGAACAGCAGCGTGTTGCCATCGCCCGCGCCATTGCGCACAATCCCAAGCTGGTATTTGCTGATGAGCCCACCGGTGAGCTTGATACCAATACCGCGCTTCAAGTTGTTAAGATATTCAAAGAGTTAAACAGCAGCCAGGGCGTCACTATTGTGATGACCACCCATGACAAAGGCTTCATGGAAATCGGTGACCGCGTTTACTCACTGGAAAACGGAGAACTGCAAAATGGGAACTGAATCTGAATACATCATTGAATGTGATAATCTGGTCAAGATTTACAAGACCGATGAAACAGAAGTCATGGCCCTGCAGGGTCTTGACTGCAAGGTGAGCCGCGGTGAGCTGATGGCTATAATCGGTAATAGCGGCAGCGGTAAAAGTACCTTCCTCAATATGATCGGCGGTCTCGACAGACCCACTGCAGGACGACTTTATGTTGATGGTCTTGACCTGTTCCGTCTCAGTGAGCGCGAACTGGTGCAGTATAAGCGTCACACCGTAGGCTTCGTATGGCAGAACAACGCCCGAAACCTCATTCCTTATCTTCCTGCATGGCAGAATGTTCAGATGCCCATGCTCTTCTCCGGAAAAAGCGGTAGTGAAAGCCGCAAAAGGGCAGAGGAGCTGCTGGAGCTTGTCGGTCTTGGCCACAAGAAAAAGAACAAGCTTGGCGAAATGTCCGGCGGCGAGCAGCAGCGTGTCGCAATTGCGATCGCACTTGCAAACGAACCTGCCATATTGCTGGCCGACGAGCCTACAGGCTCCGTTGACCCGCAGACTGCCGTATACATTTTCGATACCTTCCGCCGCCTAAACGAGGAACTGGGTCTTACTATCGTAATTGTTACCCATGACCTCAGCGTTGCAGACAAGGTAAATCGTGTTGTTTCCATTCGCGACGGTAAGATAAGCTCCGAGCGCGTTATGAAAACAGACTATGCCGGTCGTATGGCCGATGTTGTTGCTTTCGATACCTCCGGCAAAGCACACTTCACCAGCCACGAGGAATTTGCAATACTCGACCGCAACGGACGAGTTCAGATACCTCAGGAATATCTGGCCCAGATGGGTGTCGACGGCAATCGAGTAAAGCTTGAGATGCGCGACGGAAAGCTTATTGTTGAAGCTCCAGGCACCGAAGAATAACCGCTTTTATGTTAAATTTAAAAGGTCAGCGGAATTGTTTTGATATGCTCCCTCTATGAGAGACAGTGAAAAAGAAAACTGTCTCTCATAGAGGGAGTGTTTTTATGCCCCACAAACAAAAAGTATCACCAGAGATAAAGGTAGAACTTGCACGAAAATGCATAGAAGGAGAACTCGGC
>JAFXFT010000098.1 GCA_017513385.1 Oscillospiraceae bacterium
CGTCAACTATTTCCGCGCCGGTGACGTGAGCGCATTTGGAGGCCGCGCAAATACCGATGGTGCCGGTGCCACAGTAGAGGTCGAGGACCTGTTCCTTACCGGTGAGCTGGGCATATTCTATGGCGCGTGCGTAGAGATTTTCCGCCTGCGGGGTGTTTATCTGGAAGAAGGAGCGGGGGGAGAGTTTGAAGCGCAGGGAGCAAAGCTCAGCATCAATGCTTTCCTCGCCCCAAAGGGTGATGAATTTGTCGGAAAGAATGCCGTTGCCCTTGGAACGGTTCACGTTGAGAACTATGGAAACAAGGCCGGGGCAGGCAAGGAGAATCATGTCGATGAGCTCGTCGCGGTGAGGCAGCCTGTCCGCGGCAGCTACGATGCATACGCATACACCGTGCTTTACGCTGCGCACGAAAAGTCGGCGCACTATGCCCTTGGCGGTGGCTTCGTCATAGGCGGGGACGGAATACTTGTCCATCCAGCGGCGCAGAGCGTCAGCGGCGGAGTCAGCAACGGAGTCCTGCAGCAGGCAGCTTTCAATGGGGACTATATCGTGGCTGCGGGGGCGGTAGAAACCGGTGACTGCCTTGCCGTTTTGCTGACCTACATTAAGAATAGCCTTATTGCGGTAGCGCTCCTGCTGAGGGGAGGGGAGTATCTCTTCGGCGACGAGGTCAAGACCGCCGATACGGCGCATAACATCGTCCACGCGCTGCTTTTTGATGCGCAGCTCCTCCTCGTAGGAAACATGGCGGAAATCGCAGCCGCCGCACTTGGAGCATACGGGGCATTCGGGCTCGATGCGGTGAGGAGAGGCCTCAAGCAGCTCCTCCACCTTTGCCCAAATGGCTGTCTTGCTGACCTTGAGCAGCTTTATAACGCAGTGCTCGCCGGGCAGAGCACCTGCAACAAAAACGGCGCGTCCGTCGATGCGGGCAACGCCCTGACCCTCGGCGGTGCAGCCCTCTATATTAACTTCATAGATTTGGTTTTTGGCGAGTTCGGTCATTTTACTACCTCCCAGCCGGGCATTGGGAAACGCTGTATCGCCCGGAATACCTTGGATTTGAAATCCTTCTGCTCAAGGCTGAGCTTTTCGATAAGCTCCTTTACGTCCTGCCGCTTGCTTACGCCGTCCATTGGGCAGGTGTTTTTTACTACCGGCAGAGAATAGCGGCGGGCAACGGAGGCGGTCATTGCCTCGTCGGCGTAGAGCATGGGGCGTATTTGGGTTACGCCGCTGCGATCCATAAAGGTTACGGGACGGAAGCAGCTTATGCGTCCTTCATATATAAGTGACATGAGATAAGTCTCTACCGCATCGTCCATGTGATGTCCAAAAGCTACCTTGGTAATGCCGTTGGCGATAAGAGTGTCATTTAGCAGACCCTTGCGCATTTTCACGCAGAGGGAACAGGGATTCTTCTCCTGCTTCACGTCGAAAACAACGTGGCGAATGTCGGACTCTACATATATATAATCTACGTCCAGCCTGCGGCAAAGCTCGCGCACACCGGAGAAGTCCATGTCATCAAAGCCGATGCCAATAGTGATGGCAGCCAACGTGAAACGCTTGGGATAATAGCGGCGCAGGGAGGCAAGTGAGCAGAGCAGGGCAAGGGAATCCTTGCCACCGGAAATGCCCACGGCGATGCGGTCGCCCTCCTGTATCATGTCGTAATCTTCCACGCAGCGGCGGACAAGACTTGTAAGGTGTTCCATAAAAAACCTCAAAAACAATAAAAAATGAAAATTGAAAGTGAGAAAACGAGAGCAAATCGAAGTAAAAATGAGAAAAAACGAGCTTTACGCGCATAAAGCAAAAAAGTTGTTGACATGCTCTTCCCGTTGTGGTATAACTTAGAAGCCCTCAAAGGGCCATACAGAAGTATTTTAAAATGCATTGACTATAAAGTCAATCGCAAAAGATATTATTGGAGGTTAATGTTCCATGTCTACTTTCATGGCTAACAAGAATACCGTTGTTAGAAAATGGTATATTCTTGACGCTGCAGGCAAGCCCCTCGGCCGCACTGCTGCTACCGCCGCCACCCTGCTGCGCGGCAAGCATAAGCCTGATTACACCCCCCACGTTGACTGTGGCGATTTCGTAATCGTTATCAACGCTGACAAGGCTGTTCTCACCGGCAACAAGCTCACCCAGAAGTACTATCGTCATCACACCGGCTATGTAGGCCACCTGAAGGAAGTTCAGTACAAGACTCTTATGGCTACCAAGCCTGAGATGGCTATGAACCTCGCAGTTAAGGGCATGCTCGCAAAGAACCCCACCGGCCGTCATCAGCTGGACAGACTGAAGGTCTACAAGGGTGCAGAGCACAAGCACGCCGCTCAGAAGCCCGAGATTTGGGAATAAGTGGAGGTACTGAATAATGTATACTAGCAAGAAGCCTTATATGTACGGCACCGGCAGAAGAAAGTCTTCTGTTGCAAGAGTTCACCTGTTCCCCGGCGGAACCGGCGCTATCACCATCAACGGCCGCGATATCGATGATTACTTCGGTCTCGAGACCCTCAAGCTCATCGTTCGTCAGCCCCTGGTTACCACCGAGACCCTCGGCAAGGTTGACATCGTTGCTACCGTTACCGGCGGCGGCGTAACCGGTCAGGCCGGTGCTATCCGTCACGGTATTGCCCGCGCTCTCCTTCTGGTTGACGAGACCTATCGTCCCGCCCTCAAGGCAGCCGGCTTCCTCACCCGTGATCCTCGTATGAAGGAGCGTAAGAAGTACGGTCTCAAGGCCGCACGTCGCGCCCCCCAGTTCTCCAAGAGATAATCAGATTTATCTGCTTGTACGAAAGCCACCCATTTGGGTGGCTTTCTTTTTTATGTATTTATGTTATAATCTATTAAAATGCAGGCGAAATAAGCAAAAAACGCTGTGTCAGTGATCATGAGATAAAAAGAAAGGTGAATAATATGGCAGTTGAAAATATAAAAAAGGTTAAATTGGGACACTATCCCACACCTTTGGAAAAAATGGAGAATATGACGAAACTGCTTGGCAAGGGTGAACTTTTTATCAAGCGTGATGACAGCACTGGTCCGGCTTTCGGCGGAAACAAGACCCGTAAGCTGGAGTATCTCATGCAGGAGGCACTGGATACCGGCTGTACCGCAGTCATGACTATCGGTGGCACCCAGACCAACCACGGCCGCACTACAGTGGGTGCGGCGGTGAAGCTTGGACTAAAGCCTATTCTGGTGCTTATGGGCGAAGATACCGGCTACCTCTCCGGTAACCTTAATCTTGACGCCATGATGGGTGCGGATATTTATTTTGTTTCCAATCCCGCAAAGCTTATGGAGGTTATGAAGGACGTAACTGCCAAATATGAAGAGCAGGGCGACAAGGTCTACAATATTCCCGGCGGTGGCTCCAACCCTCTGGGCGCAGTGGGCTATATTATGAGCGTTAAGGAAATAATGCAGCAGATGGAAGAGCAACAGCTGAAGATAGACCATGTTGTCTGTACCGTGGGGTCTATGGGTACCTACGGCGGAATGCTGCTGGGCGCAAAATATTTCAATGCCCCCTTTGACGTTATCGCCGTACCTGTTGCGCCCGAACCGAAGGATAAAAAGGTTGCCGATGTGGTAGCGTTCGTCAATGAAGTAAGCAAAACCTATGACATGGGAGTGGAAATAACCGCCGAGGACGTAAAAATAGCATGGGGCCCCGAAGACGCACCTTATTCCGGCGAAGCCTATAATAAACCCGACCCGGTTACCCGCGAGGCAATAATCACTCTTGCAAAGAACGAGGGAATAATGCTTGATCCTACATATACGGGTAAGGCCTTCCGAGGCTTTATGGAACTGGTAGAGCAGGGCGAACTTATCAAAGATGGCGAGAGCGCGATGTTTGTCCATACCGGCGGTGCTATGGCACTGTGGACAAAGGAACATCTTGACGATATGCAGGGGCAGCTGCGCGCTAACTGCAGCACTACGCAGATTTAAATGCGCTGCGCGCGAACTTCCAGTAAAAATAGCTTTTTTTACTGGCGGGAATACTGTATAATGTCGGTGAAGGGGGAATACCCATGAATTTATTCGATATTCTCGGTCCTATAATGGTCGGACCGTCAAGCTCCCATACCGCGGGCGCTGTGCGTATAGGCAGCATGGCTCGCGCCCTGCTGGGTCAGCAGCCCAAAACTGCGGAGCTTTATCTCCACGGTTCCTTTGCCTCTACAGGCGCAGGACACGGCACTTATCAGGCTCTTATAGCCGGTCTGCTTGGTCTTGAGCCAGATGACCCTGACGTCCCCAACAGCTATGCGCTGGCGGAAAAGGCGGGAATGCGTTTCAGCTTTGAAACCCGCACACTTCGCGATGTTCACCCCAACAGCGTGCTCATCGTCATGGAAACTGAGGACGGACGCAGAATGGAAATGGGCGCGTCCTCACTTGGCGGCGGACGCATAGAGGTGTTTTCTGTGGACGGTCTGCGCACCGCATTCAGCGGTGAACTGCCCACGCTGCTGGTACAGAATAACGACCAGCCCGGCTGTGTAAGCAGGGTAACGGGTGTGCTTGCCGATAACGGAATCAACGTAGCCTCGCTGCAGCTGAGCCGCGGCGGACGCGGTGGCAGTGCGGTAATGGTCATCGAATGCGATGAAGAGGTGCCATGGAATACTGTGGACGAAATCCGCGCCCTGCCCGGAATAGTACAGGTCACCCGATATAGTCTGGAGGTGAACCAATGATAGAGTTTTCTTCTATTGAACAGATGCTTGAGGATACCCGTGTCAGCGGGCTGCCTCTTTGGGAAAATATAATGCGCTCCGACTGTGAGCAGCAGGGCATAAGCGAAGAAATATCCCGCGCTAAAATGGAGCGACTGCTGGACGCAATGGTGGCGGCAGATGCCGGCTACCGTGCCGATGAGCGCTCCGCCAGTGGTCTTGTGGGCGGCGACGGCGGGAAAATGATGGATTATATGAAAAACGGCAAAACCCTTTGCGGCGACTTCATAAGCGACGTTATGGCAGGCGCGCTGCGCATGGGCGAATGCAATGCCTGCATGAAGCGTATCGTTGCAGCGCCTACGGCAGGCGCCTGTGGTGTACTGCCTGCTGTGCTGCTGGCATATCATCGCCATTTCGGTGCTGAAGATTTTGGCGACGATGAGGAAAACCTTGTCCGTGCCCTTTATGTTGCTGCGGGTTTCGGTATGATAATCGCCAACAGAGCCTCCATTTCCGGCGCAGAAGGCGGCTGTCAGGCGGAGATCGGCGCGGCGGCGACTATGGCGGCGCCCGCGCTGGTGCAGCTTATGGGCGGCACTCCCGAGCAGATGGCTCATGCCAGTGCAATGGCTATGAAGAACCTGCTGGGGCTTGTCTGCGACCCTGTGGGCGGTCTTGTTGAAGTGCCATGCGTAAAGCGCAATGTTATCGGTGCAATGGACGCTGTTTCTGCCGCTCAGATGGCAATGGCGGGTATAGAGAGCCGTGTGCCGCCGGATCAGGTGATCGACGCCATGCGCGAGGTTGGCGCATCTCTGCCCCATACTCTTCGCGAAACCGGCAAGGGCGGCCTTGCCGCCACACCCTTCGGAAAGAAATATCAACCGAAAGAAGATTAAAAAGTAAAGCGAGGAACGGATTTTCCCATTCCTCGCTTGTGTTTATATCTCGGTGAAAGTATATCTTTTAACATAGCCGTACTGGTTGACCTCGATGAGAATCTCTTCCTCGTTCTCACTTACGACCTCGACCTCAGTGACCTGAGCGTGACCCTTGACGTAGGCAACGGGGTCATTGGTCTCTATCTCCATAAGTTCCTTCTTGCCGTGCTCACGGCCGCCGCAGGGGTTATAGGATTCGATAATCAGCTCGTATTCTTTCATGCCGTCCTCCAATATGATTTTATTCTACCGAAATTTTATCAGCATATAGCTTTTTTGTCAAAGGATAAATGGCTGAAGTTTTGTGGAATTTGGAGATAGAATTATCAATAATGTTCTGCTATACTGCATTTTCGGAGGGGTGAAGAAAATGCTTTTCGAGTATAAACTTTCCTATTATGACTGCCAGACCTGCCAAAGCAAGATACATTGCAAGGAGTGCACACAGCGTGTGTACGAAGCTCTTGAGGATATGGATATTGAGATAATTGAAGCCGATATGGAGCGCAAAATACTGCAGATAGAGATGGACGAGGAGCTTGAGGACGATGTCATCGACGCCCTCGAAAACTGCCGCTTCTTTGCGGAGTAAGTTAAATGTAAAAACAATGCCCGTGGAAATCCACGGGCATTTACTGTTATTCGGGGTTCTCGGGAAGTTCCACGATGCTGGGCTCATAGCCAAGTTTTGCGGTGATTTTATCAAGCTCTGCGGTAGAGAAGGCGAGGGAGGTGGAGTTGAGACATGGATGGCAGGCGAACTGTTCTGCAGAAAGAATGTCCCTGTCGAAAACAAGGCGCACCTTGCGGTCACTGTCGTTCATCAGTGCGAGAACGCTTGCGCAGCCGCTTTCCACACCGAGAATGCTGCCTAAATGCTCCTCGGTGGCGAAGCTCAAACGGGAACAGCCAAGCTGTGCGGAAAGATATTTTGTTTTAAAGGGCTTATGTCCGGGCATTATCAAAAGATAGAAATCCGTCTGCTGACGGTTGGTGAGAAAGAGATTTTTCGCAATGCCGCAGCCCAGCACTGCCTCCGCCGCGGCAAGGTCATCCATAGTTGCGGCGCGGTCGTGGTCAACGCGGGTGTATGCTATATCAAGCGCGTCCAGCAGGTCATAGCTGCGTTCTTCTATATCAGCGCGGCTGCCCTTCTCGGGTCTGCCGGTGTAAAGCTGTGATTCGTGCATGGCGATACCTCCGGATTATTCTATCCCGAAAAATTTCTTGCCGTTTTCGAGAGTTTCGGCGGCAACCTGCTCGGGGGTAATGCCGCGAATATCTGCGATAAATTCAGCGATGTATTTAAGGTAAGAGGAATCGTTGCGCTTGCCGCGATGGGGAACGGGAGTCATATAGGGCGCATCGGTTTCTATCATGTAGCGGTCGGCGGGCATGGCGGCAACGATGGGGGGCGCCTTCTTGTTGTTCTTGAAGGTGATGGAGCCGGTGAAAGAAATGTTGTAGCCTGCCTTGAGAATATCGCGGCTCATTTCAAGGCTGCCTGCGTAGCAGTGGACAACACCGCGCACTGTGGGGAACTGCTTCATAATGTTGAGGAAATCCTCGTGAGCCTCCCGGTCGTGGATGATAACAGGCATGTCCAGATCGCGGGCCAGTGCCATCTGGGCGGCGAAAACCTTGCGCTGTACCTCGCGGGGAGAGAAATCGTAATGATAGTCCAGTCCTATTTCGCCGATGGCCTTTACCTCGGGATGGCGGCAAAGCTCCTCGATGTCGGCGAGATAGCTGTCTGTTACTTCCTCGGCTTCGTGAGGATGCACGCCTGCGGCAGCATAAACGAAGTCGAACTGCTCCGCCAGCGCAAGGGCGGCGCGTGATGTAATTATATCGCTGCCGGGGTCAAGAATGAGGTCAACACCGGCTGCGGGCATGGAGGCGAGCACCTCAAGGCGGTCGCCTTCGAATTTTTCTGAGTCAAAATGAGCATGTGTGTCAAAGTACATAAAACTTCTCCTTGAAAAACGGAAAAATGTCTTGCATTATTTTCTTAAGTATGATAACATATCTACTGCCTAAAAATAAAGGGTAAAGTATGAAAATTTTTCAGCCTTGCGCAATCGCGGGCTGTGTTGAAAGGATTGTTTGTTTAATATGCAGCTCTTTATCACCATTCTCCAGCTCATCTGCGCACTGGCAGTTGTTCTCATCGTTCTCTTCCAGTCCGGTAAGAGTGCCGGTCTCTCCGGTGCCATCGGCGGTATTTCCGAGTCCTTCGTGGCAAAGAATAAGGGTCGTTCTCTGGACGCAAAGCTTGCTAAGGCTACCAAGTGGGTTGCCATTGCTTTCGTAGTCCTCACCCTTATCCTCAACATCATCGGATAATATAAAAACGCACCGATTACGGTGCGTTTTTTGTTTACAGAAAATTCCCGCATTAGAGGTGGAAATATAGTAAGGTATTTGGTATAATCGGATACAGTAGAAATATACCTAAGGAGTAGAGAAATGAAAATACTGAAAAAACTCACCACAGCTGTTATTGCAGCTGTAATGCTTCTTTCGGCGATGCCTGGTGCAGGCGCTGAATATACCAAGGGAGAAACCAAGGATGCCGATGTGCTCTATACTCTCGGTCTTGTGCAGGGCTCTGATAAGGGCTATGAACTTTACCGTCAGCCTACCCGCGCCGAGGCGCTGGTCATGGCCGTTCGCCTTGCTTGCGGCGAGAGTGACGAAACGGAATATACTCATCCCTTCACCGATATACCTCAGTGGGCGGATAAGCATGCAGGCTACGCATATGCAGCAGGCATTGCTCAGGGTACCGATGATGGTATTTATGGCTTTGACCAGCCTGTCAGCGAACGTGATTATGCTACGCTTATGCTGCGCGTACTGGGATACTCTGATGCAGACGGCGATTTCGTATGGTCTCAGAGTCTTGACTTTGCTGCACGTCTGGGCATAAAGAGCGCCGATAAGGACGGTACATTTACCCGCGCGGATATGTTCGCCATGACCTGTGATACTCTTTCAGCGCGTATGAAGCGCGGTACAGCTACTGTGCTGGAGAAGCTTAACGCAGCGGGTGCCGTTGACGGAGCAGCTGCAAATGCGCTGGGCTTCAAGGTAGGCGGAGAACTGAGCGGCGTGGAGATATATGAACGCTGTATCGATGCTGTTTTCTCCATGCAGTTCTATGTCAATGAGGCAGGATATCAGAGCGGTATAGTATCCGCCAATGCCAGCGGCTTCTTCATCAGCTCCGACGGTGTTGCGGTTTCCAATTACCATGCCTTTGAGGGCAATACCATAGCGGTTGTTACTCTCAATAACGGCGAGCGCTACAGAGTTACCAAGATACTCAGTTATGATAAGAAAACTGACCTTGTGGTATTCCGAGTAAGCAGCACCACAGTTGATTGGAAACTGAATAAATACTTCCCCTGTGTGGAGTATCTCCATTCCGATGAGGTGAAAAACGGCGAGACCGTTTACGCAATAGGCAGCCCTCTTACACTTGACGGAACTATCACCTCCGGCATAGTCAGTTACAAGAACCGTATTGTAGAGGGCTTCGGCAATCCAATGATACAGAATACTGCTGCTATATCTCAGGGCAACAGCGGCGGCGTGCTTGTAAATGCATACGGCAAGGCGATAGGTACCACCTGCGCCTATTTCATCAACGGACACAGCTTGAACCTTGCGATCCCACTGGATATTCTTTTCGAGCTTGATTTCTCAGCACCCGGCTGCACCATTGCAGAGATGAATAAGATGGTTGCAGACGCAGAGCCTCAGCCTCCGGAGGAACTTATTGAGGAGCCCGAGGAAGAGCTTGAGGAGGAAATCGAGGAACCTGCGGAGGAAACGGAGGAAGTACCCGAGGAAACTCCTGAAGAAACAGTTGAAGAAGAAAGCTAATGATTGACTAATTTTAAATTCGATATTATAATTAACTATTATAAATAATTGTTTTAGGGGGAATTCCCATGTTTGTAAAAGATAAAATGACCGCAAATCCTTATACCATTCGTCCCAACGCAAGCATCAGTGATGCATTTTCTATAATGAAGGATCACGGCTTCCATCAGCTGCCCGTAGTAAAGAACGGCAAGCTGGTTGGTATGCTCACCGAGACCGAGCTGCAGAATGTTACTCCTTCCAAGGCTACATCTCTGAGCGTTTACGAGATCAACTACCTGCTCACCAAGCTGGACGTTGCTCAGGCTATGAGCACCGACCTGATCACTATAGAGGCAGACGCTCTGCTGGAGCGTGCCGCTGTTCTCATGCGCAAGCATGATATTCGTGCCCTGCCTGTAATGGACGGCAAGAAGCTGGTCGGTATCATCACCCAGTCCGACATCTTCGACGCATTCATCGACCTGATGGGCGCAAGAAGCTCCGGCGCAAGAGTTGAGATCGTTGTTCCCAATAAGGCCGGCGTTGGTGTTGAGATAATGAAGATCATTGCTGACAGCAATGTCAATATCCTGCACATGGCACTTCACAACGGTCCTGAAATCGGTGAGTTCAACCTGAAGCTGGATACCGACGATGCAACCGAAATTTGCAATAAGATCAACGCTCTTGGCTACAAGGCAAGCTGGTCTTTTAACTAAACTACATAAACGGTAAAAAAGAGCCTGCGGAATTCCGCAGGCTCTTAATGTTTGTAATTGGTGGATTACTTGAAGTAGATTTTGCTGAGGCGGTCGATCTCTTCGGTAGCCCAGTCGTATGCGCCGTCGAAGGTGGTGCCTGCGCCGCCCATGGTGAAGGAGGGGATGAGGCCCTTGCCGCCGTTGGTCTTTTCGATGATGTCAACGAGAGCGTTGGTGATAGCTTCCTTGCTCCAGTCAGCCTTGTCGAACTTACCGTTGTCCAGACCACCCTGGATAGCGATCTTGCCGCCGTACTTCTTGAGCAGCTCGGGAATGTTATTCTCAAGAACCGCACCCTGGAAAATGTCGATGCCCATGTCGATCATGTCGGGAACCAGGTCTGCAGCGTAGCTGTCAGAGTGGTGAACGATCAGCTGGCAGTCGCATTCCTTCTTCCAGAAGCCGTAGATCTTGGTGTAAGCGGGCTTGATGAACTCGCGGAAGGTCTCGGGGCTCATCATCAGACGGGTCTGGCTGCCCCAGTCGTCATGCTGGAAGAGAGCGTCGGGATGATAGCGCTTCTTGGTTTCCTTAGCAACTTCGATCTGCCAATCAACGATGAAGTCGATGAGATCGTGCATTGCTTCGGGCTCTTCGTAGAAGTTGACCATTGCGTCTTCAACGCCCATGAGGTAGTGCAGCTTCTCAAACAGGCCGTTTACGAACCAGGGAGCAACGAACTTATCGTTGCGGTCAATCTGCTCGATCTGAGCGAGAGTTGCGTCCCACTCTTCCTCGGGGTAGGTGCTGGGATCGGGAACGATGGGCTCGAGGATGTCACGCCACTTGGTAACGTCCTTGAGAACCTTCTCTTCGCCTTCGCAGTGGGGGAAGGGACCGGGCTCGCCTACGGGCCAGGAAACCTTTACGCCCCAGTCATTGACGGTCCAGCCGCCAACTTCACAGAAACCGCCGCAGTGGTTGTGAATGGGGTCAAGGATGTACTCCATGTAGTCAAACTGGTTGACGAAACGGTCGGGATTGCCCATCTTGATGGTTTCCATCAGATTTTGTTTACGGGTAAGCATTATATATCCTCCTCTTGTTTGATTTCGATATGTATCCTTACGGAAAATGTCCTTTTGTTATTGTACCTTATTTTTCTGTGATTTGCAAGCAGATAAAATTCAGCTTATTACTGTGCACGAACCTTTTTCAGCTTTGCAAAGCGGGGCATGGAGTTTTCCAGTGCTCTGGGGGGCTCGCCCTGAACCAAAGGCAGCAGGTAATCGATAAACTCCTGCTTTACGCTGCAGCCGTCCTCGCCGATCCATTCCACGGGAACCTTGCTTTCGTAGTTTGCAACGGAGGTGAGAGGAATGAGCTTGGTCTTGCACTCGTAGCCGTTTTCGCGGCTGCACTCAAATGCTACCATGTAGCCGGTCTCGCCGGCAACGGCGGACTCGACGGCAACGCGGCCTGCAAGAGCAGCCTCGTTTATATCGGTGAGGGAAGCGCAGTGAGAAGCGCAGCGCTGGAGCAGGCTCAGCTCAATGCCGCGAACCTTGCAGCCAAGCTTTGCCTTGACTACGTCAGCCAGCTTAACGGCAAGACCGCCCAGCTGTGCATGGCCGAAACCGTCGGTGGCGGAGGTGACGGCCTCGGAAACGAAGCGACCGTCGGCGTAATGTATGCCCTCGGAAACGGCAACAAAGGCAGAACCTTTTTCCTTGTAGAGCTTTTCAACGGCAGCAAGGAACTCGTCCATGTCAAAGTCTACCTCGGGCAGATAAACCAGATCGGGACCGTCGCCGCAATAGGTTGCGAGAGCGGCGGAGGCAGCCAGCCAGCCGGCATGGCGACCCATGATTTCAATAATGGTAACAGCGCCGGTATCATAAACTCTGGCGTCGCGGCTTACCTCCATGCAGGAGGTGGCGATATACTTGGCAGCACTGGCGAAGCCGGGGCAGTGGTCGGTGCCGAAAAGATCGTTGTCGATAGTCTTGGGAATACCCATTACGCGGCATTCGTAACCGCTCTTGGACATGAAACGGCTGATCTTGTCACAGGTGTCCATGGAGTCATTACCGCCGTTATAGAAGAAATAGCGGACATCATACTTCTTGAAAATCTCAAGAATGCGCTGGTAGTCGGTATCGTCCTTTTCGGGGTCAGCCATCTTGTAGCGACAGGAACCCAGATCGGAGGAGGGAGTATACTGCAGGTAGTCCAGCTCCTTTTCGTCCTCCTGACCGATGTCGTAAAGAACGTCATTGAGAACGCCCTTGATACCATGGGCAGCGCCGTAAACCTTGGTTATATTTTCCGCGGCGAGAGCAGCCTTTGCTGCGCCGTAGAAGCTTGCGTTGATAACTGCGGTGGGTCCGCCGGACTGGGCGATGACGCACGCGCCTTTAAGCTGTGCCATAAATATGACCTCCTAAAGTTTTATAGTGTCATTATAGCAACAAAGACTCCCTATTTCAATTAATTTTCCTTTTATTTTGCTCTTTAGTGTGATACAATATTGGAAACTGAGCCGCCGGGGAAAATGGCGGCGGAATGGAGATGTTATCATGCCTATCGTAACTTCCACCGAGATGTTCAAAAAAGCGTATGAGGGCGGCTATGCCGTAGGCGCTTTCAATGTTAATAATATGGAGATTATTCAGGGTATCACCGAGGCTGCGGCCGAGGCCCGTTCTCCCATTGTCCTGCAGGTTTCCGCAGGTGCGAGAAAGTATGCAAAGCACGTTTACCTGATGAAGCTTATCGAGGCCGCCGAGGCAGATACCGGCCTGCCCATCTGCGTTCATCTTGACCACGGTGCAGATTTCGAGGTATGCAAGTCCTGCATCGATGGCGGCTTTACCTCCGTTATGATCGACGGATCTCACTTTGATTTTGAGGAAAATATCCGCCTTACCAAGCAGGTTGTTGACTATGCTCATGACCACGGCGTAGTTGTCGAGGGTGAGCTTGGCCGCCTTGCAGGTATCGAGGACGATGTAAATGTCAGTGCTGCCGATTCCTCTTATACCGACCCCAATCAGGTTGAGGAATTCGTAAGAGCTACCGGCGTTGACTCTCTTGCCATTGCCATCGGCACCAGCCACGGCGCATATAAGTTCAAGCCCGGCACCAATCCCCAGCTCCGCTTCGACATTCTCGAAGAGATTTCCAAGCGCCTGCCCGGATTCCCCATAGTTCTCCACGGTGCATCTTCCGTTACCCAGTCCTATGTGCAGACCATTAACGCCAACGGCGGCAAGCTGGTCGATGCTCTCGGTGTTCCCGAGGATCAGCTGCGCAAGGCTGCCCAGATGGCTGTCTGCAAGATCAACATCGACTCCGATCTGCGTCTTGCAATGACCGCAGGTGTACGTGAGTTTGTATACAACAATCCTGCCGACTTCGATCCCAGAGCTTACCTGAAGCCCGGTCGTCAGAACGTCAAGGATCTTGTAAAGCATAAGATCATCAACGTCCTCGGAAGCAATGACAAAATCTGAGGGTCTGCTGAAAAAACTTAATGACTATTGCCCCGGCGCTGTGCCCATGCACATGCCGGGGCATAAGCGCAATGTGAAGCTCGCACCGTACCTTGAGCAGTTGGGCGCAGCCGTGGATATTACGGAAATAAACGGTTTCGATGATCTCCACGATGCCGACGGCGTAATAGCCGAGGGTATGGAGCGGGCAGCCCGACTTTGGGGGGCGGAACGCTCGTTCTTCTGCGTCAACGGTTCAACGGGAGGTATACTTGCCTCTGTGCTTGCTGTGCTTGATGACGGAGATGAGCTTGTCTGCGCACGAAACTGCCATAAGGCTGTGTATAACGCTCTCGAACTGCGCAGAGCAAAGCCCCATTTTCTCTTCCCGGAGCGGGAGACGTTCAGCGGTACCGACTGTATTGTTACAGCCCAAGCGGTGGGGGAGATGCTGGATAAGCACCCAAGTGCGAAGGCTGTTATTATTACCAGCCCTACCTATGAGGGTGTGATCAGCGACGTTGCTGCCATAGCTGACGCTGCCCATGCAAGAGGGGCTGTGCTTATCGTGGACGAAGCCCACGGAGCGCACCTCGGTTTTGGCTGGGGTTTTCCCGACGGAGCAGTAAAGGCGGGAGCGGATATAGTGGTGCAGAGCCTGCATAAAACCCTGCCCAGCCTTACCCAAACAGCAATAGTACATGTCTGCGGAGAACGCGTCGACAGCGATAAGCTGGCGTGCAGCCTTGCTGTGTTCGAAACAAGCAGCCCGTCCTATCTGCTCATGTCATCAATTGACAGCTGCGTGCGCCTGCTGGAAGAGAACAGCGATAAACTCTTTGCAGCATGGAAGAGGAATATTTCTCTGTTTAAGGAGGAAACCTCCGACTTGAAGCATCTGCGGATAATGGAAAAGACCGATAAGATGTTTGGTTTTGACCCCTCGAAGCTGGTCATAAGCACCCGCGGTACAAATATAAACGGGCGGGAACTGATGCGTCGCCTGCGGGAGAAGTATGCCATTGAGCTTGAGATGGCTGCATCGGAGCATGTGATAGCCATGACCGGTATGGGAGATACAGAGGATAATCTGCAGGTTCTTGCCACCGCCATTTGTGAAATAGACCGTTATCTTGAAAATTCAGATGCACCCGAACCGCCTGTGTTGATACCTCCGGAGCGCGCTTGCTTCAGTTGGGAGGCTGCCGCAGGGGAGCGGGAGAGTGTGGATATATACGCCGCAGCGGGGAGAGTAAGCGCCGAATATGTGTGGGCATATCCTCCGGGAATACCTCTGCTGATACCCGGAGAGGTAATAGGCGAGGACTTTGAACAGCTCATAGAGAGCCGTGAACAGGCCGGAATAAGCATGAAAAGCACTTTTTCAGCCCTTCCGCAAAAAATATATGTGCTTAAAAAGCCTTGAACTCTTGACATCTTGCGTGAATATTGTAAAATAACTGTATATGACTAAAACCATAACTATCTTTGTTTAAAGGAGTTTTCGATTATGAACAGAATCAACACCCTCGATACCAGAAACCTCAACTCCAGCCTCGTAGACGGCGGTTGCGGCGAGTGCCAGACCTCCTGCCAGTCTGCCTGCAAGACCTCCTGCGGCGTTGCTAACCAGGCTTGTGAGAACACTTCCACCGGAAGAATAAAGACCCTCGGTACCCGTAACCTCAGAGGCAGCCTCGTAGACGGCGGCTGCGGCGAGTGCCAGACCTCCTGCCAGTCTGCCTGCAAGACCTCCTGCGGCGTTGCCAACCAGGTCTGCGAGCACTAACCTATTATGAAGTAAATAAAAAGAGGCTGTCTTACACAGCCTCTTTTATTCTGTAATGAGGTGGAAAACCTATGATACATCAGTATAAGCTCAACGGCTACAATATTGTTATAGACGTTTACAGCGGCTCCGTTCACTCAGTGGACGAGGTGGCCTATGACCTTATCGCCATGTTTGAGGGTAATACCCGCGAGCAGGTGCTGGAGCAGATGGCGGAGAAGTATCCTGAGATTGACCGCGCTGAACTGGAAGCCTGCTACGGGGACGTTCAGGCGCTCAAGGACGAGGGACTCCTCTTTGCCGAGGACGTTTACAGCGATAAGGCCGATATTCTCAAGACCAAGAATGACGTTATCAAGGCGCTGTGTCTCCATGTAGCTCATACCTGCAACCTCAACTGCGATTACTGCTTTGCAAGTCAGGGCAAGTATCAGGGCGACCGCGCTCTGATGAGCTTTGAGGTGGGTAAGCGCGCGCTGGATTTCCTCATTGAAAATTCCGGAACCCGCGTAAACCTTGAAGTCGACTTCTTCGGTGGCGAGCCTCTCATGAACTGGGACGTAGTAAAGCAGCTGGTCGAATACGGACGCAGCCGTGAGCAGGAATGCCATAAGCGTTTCCGCTTTACTCTCACTACCAACGGTGTGCTTATTGATGACGATGTTATCAATTTCTGCAATAAGGAAATGCACAACGTAGTTCTCAGCCTTGACGGACGCAAGGAAGTCCATGACCGTCTGCGCAAGAATATGGCAGGCGAGGGCAGCTACGATAAGATAGTGCCTAAGTTCAAAAAACTGGTAGATAGCCGCGGCGGCGAAGGCTATTATGTCCGCGGTACCTTTACCCACAACAATGTGGATTTCACCGAGGACCTTTTCCACATGGCGGACCTTGGCTTCACCGAGCTGAGCATGGAACCCGTAGTCTGCGATCCTTCCGATCCCTATGCTCTTACCGAAGAGGATCTGCCCAAGCTTTTTGAGCAGTATGAAATTCTCGCAAAGGAAATGCTCCGCAGGGAGAAGGAGGGCAAACCCATCACCTTCTATCATTATATGATAGACCTTGCCCACGGCCCCTGCATTTATAAGCGTATTTCCGGCTGCGGCTCCGGTACTGAATACCTTGCCGTCACACCCTGGGGCGAGCTCTTCCCCTGCCACCAGTTTGTTGGCGACCCCAAGTACAGCATGGGCGACATCTGGGAGGGCGTTATTAACCATGAAATGCGCGAGAAGTTCAGAAAGTGCAATGTATATTCCCGTCCTCAGTGTGATGACTGCTGGGCAAAGCTTTACTGCTCAGGAGGCTGCGCTGCCAACGCTTACCACGCTGCGGGCGATATCACCGGAGTTTACGAATACGGCTGCAAGCTCTTCAGAAAGCGCATGGAATGCGCCATAATGATGAAAGCTGCTGAGGCCGATATGTAATTACTCCAGTTTAATCTCAAGCTCCCGCAGACGTACGCTGCTTTTGAATATTCTCACAAGGTAGAGTGCGTTGCCCTGCAAAGGGCCGAAAACGAAGCTGCCGTCCTCGGCGGTGAAGCAGTAGGCGAGGATTACATCATCGCCGCCTTCGTCGGAGGCACGCAGCAGCAGAACAAGGGCATCCCGAACCGGCCTCTCGTTCATATCCAGCACCACGCCGCACAGTGCGCTGCGGCAGTCCGGCTCGATGTGGACTGCGGTTTTTATCTGTTCGCCCTCAGCAGGTCTGAAATAGAATTTGGCATATCCGCTCATATATCCATGAATTGCTCCAATCTGCCGCAAGAATAAGGAGTGTAGCTCCCGCAGCGGCGGCGGGAGAACATGATGGGCAGTACCATTATATTGAGAGCGG
Organism: Oscillospiraceae bacterium; assembly: GCA_017513385.1. GTDB lineage: Bacteria > Bacillota > Clostridia > Oscillospirales > Oscillospiraceae > RGIG6375. The sequence goes on from JAFXFT010000098.1 coordinate 17,366, forward strand.
ATTGAACGGGTGCTTGACAATAAGCAGACAAATAATATAATATTGTAAAATAATCGAGTACCGTAAAACGGTACTATAGGGAGAGATACACTTTGGCAAAAGAGAAGAAAGTTGAACAGATAACCGATATGGAAGTTGACTTTGCCAAATGGTACACTGATGTGTGCAAAAAGGCAGAGCTGATCGATTATTCCTCCATCAAGGGAATGTTTATTTATCGTCCTTATGGCTATGCCATTTGGGAAAACATACAGAAAGAACTGGACCGCCAGTTCAAGGCTACCGGTCACGAAAACGTAGCCATGCCCATGCTTATCCCCGAGTCCCTGCTTCAGAAGGAGAAGGATCACGTTGAGGGCTTTGCTCCCGAGTGCGCATGGGTCACCTACGGCGGCGGCGAGAAGCTGGAAGAGCGTTATTGCATTCGCCCCACCTCCGAGACTCTTTTCTGCGAGCACTTCAAGAACATAATCCAGTCCCACCGCGATCTGCCCAAGAAGTACAATCAGTGGTGCTCCGTTCTCCGCTGGGAAAAGACCTCCCGGCCCTTCCTGCGTCACAGAGAGTTCCTTTGGCAGGAGGGTCATACCATGCACGCCACTGAGGAAGAGGCTCGCGAAGAGACTCAGCAGATGCTCAACATCTACGCTGACTTCATGGAAAACGTGCTGGCCATGCCTGTAGTCAAGGGCCAGAAGACCGATAAGGAAAAATTCAACGGCGCAGAAGAGACCTATACTGTAGAGTGTATGATGCATGACAAGAAGGCACTGCAGGCCGGCACCTCCCATTACTTCGGCGACGGCTTTGCAAAGGCCTTTGACATTACCTTCACCGGTAAGGATAACGTACTGCACAATCCCCACCAGACTTCCTGGGGTGTGTCCACCAGAATGATCGGCGGCATCATCATGACCCACGGCGACAACAACGGTCTGGTTCTGCCTCCTGCTGTTGCTCCCATTCAGGTTGTTATTCTTCCTATTGCAATGCACAAGGGTAACGTTCTTGAAAAGGCAAGCGATCTTGCCGAAAAGCTTAAGGCTGCAGGCATCAGAGTTCAGCTTGACTCCTCCGAGCAGTCCCCCGGATGGAAATTCGCTCAGTACGAAATGAAGGGCGTGCCCCTCAGAATAGAGATAGGTCC